>JAILOD010000033.1 GCA_024691015.1 Lachnospiraceae bacterium | reverse complement strand
CCGGCGACCAGGATAAGATCACCGATTATATTTACGACACAGGCAATTCCCACGAATAAAAGCGGCAGGTTGGAATCTCCCAGTCCCCTGAAGATACTGCTTATGAAATTATAAAAGACCACGAATATATAGCCGACTCCGCATATTCTAATGTAGAGAACAGTCAGGTCCAATGCCTCTTCGGGTGCCTGAAGAAGGATCGCAAGCGGACGGGCCAAAACGACCAGTAAAAAGGATACCACTATGGCAACTATGGCAAAAAAGACAACTGCTCCGCCTACCAGCTTTCCGAGCCTTTCCGTATTCTTCTGTCCCAGATACGATCCGATGTTTACGGTCACGGCCGTGGTTAAAGCAGCCAGAATAAAGGTAAACATATTCATTATGTTAGAGCCGGTCGCAACTCCTGATATTCCGCTGGTGGTTCCAAACCTCCCGACTATCAGAAGATCCACTGCACTGTACATGGATTGCAGGATAAGTGCTCCTAATATGGGCAGCATAAAGGATATAAGCTTCCCGGCGATGCTTCCTGTTGTGAAATCGCCGGTATTATTTGAGTTTGACATTGATTGGTTTTCTCTTTCTTTTAAATGTGATAACGAACTTTCAGACTTGATCTCCGGATTTATATTTATCAGATAATTTACCGCAGATATAGTTATATATGAAAAACAGCACTATCGTCAATAATAACGGCGGATAGTCGTGCTCCGTAAGTGCGGTGGTAATAAGCTCTCCCATTCTGTTTTGAACCACAAGTGACGCAACAAAAAGGAGAAAAAGGCTTATCGGCATCAGCTTAATAAGCTCTGAGCAAATAGTCATTTTAATATTGGGCAGTACCATTGTTTTCATGACCTTATTCTTAGATGCTCCTGTTGACAGCCCCGTATCCCAGACAGCATTCGGCACGGAAAATACTGCCTTTTCCGTTGCATTTGCGACGGTCGTAAAAAGTATAAGTATCGTAAATATACTGCTTAAGAATAGTGTTAGAACCATCCCCGTATTGTAGCTTTCGCGCAGGGCTGCGATTAAGATCAGAAGCCCTATTGGTGTAAGAAGTCTTACGATCAGAATAAGTGATGACAGAAATTTTCCTGCGGAATCATTTTCTCCGTTCGGACAGGTGTCTTTAATATACAGCCTGCAGCCGGCCGGAACTCCTATGAGCCCGGCTATAAAGGTTATTATTATCGACAAAACCATAAGAAGGATCAGATAAAGGAGGATCTGCGTAAAATTATTCATCTGATATCCACCTCCTCGACAAATACCCCTGCCTTTTTAAAATAATTCAGGGCTTTTTGTGCACCGATCATATCATCGGGAAGCTGCACTATCATCTGGCCGAAGCCGACTCCGCCTATACTTTTGGTATTTGCGCATAAAATTGATACCATCTCCCCGGTTTCTTCAACAAGTCCTGCTATGATGGGCTCTTTAGCTGCTGTTCCGTCGAAGGCGATGCGGATACACCTGTGTCCTCCGCTGTCATACTGTTCAAGTGGTGTGTTTTCGGGATAGATCAGCTTTTTGGCCACATTGGACCTTGGGCTTTTTATGATATCGCGTACATTCCCGTATTCCGCAACATGTCCTTTTTCCAGAAAGAGAACCTGGTTGCAGATCTGTTCCACGATAGGCATATTTCTGGTAAAAACAAAGATCGTGGTCTGATATTCTTCGTTGATCTTTCTTAAAAGTGCGGAAATCTGCTCGATCTGAGCTTCATTTCCCTCCGGAAGAAGCTCGTCCACCAGGAGGATTTCGGGATTTACGATTAAACTTCTGGCTATGGCAACCCGGACTTTTTGTATTTTTGTAAGTGTGCTGACGGGTTTATCCCACAGGTCCTCTATCCCGCAGATATCAGCCGGTGACCTGTCAGCTTGGTTTACATAATCAGAAAACAGCTTCTTGTAATTTTCTATATTCTCCCTTACCGTCAGGTGGTCTAAAAGCCCCAATCCCTCAAAGATAAGGGCGATTTCTGTGTTTATTTCATCGGAGTATTCGCTTATATCGCGGCCTTTATACAGTATATTTCCGTAGGTAGGAGCTTCTAAGCGTTTGAAGAGTTTCATAAGGGTTGTCTTTCCGGAATCGTTATCGCCGACAACACCGAAGATATCACCCTTTTGGGCACTGAAACTTACCGAGTCCAAAGCCTTTATAAGATTCCTGCCTTCATATATTTTTGTAACATTTTTAAATTCTATTATATTTTCACTCATTTTAAGCTTTCCTTTAAATGGGCCAGGTATGCCTGTCCCGGGGCAATTCCCTGATCTCCGCAGGGAAAATCCAGGTTGATCGACACTGTAAAACCGCATTCCTGAAGTCTCTTTACGCAATTTTCAAGTAAAATACGATTTGCGAAGCAGCCTCCGCTCAGTGCAACCCGGGGTTCTTTTGTTTCTTCCCGGATCTTTTCGCAGATCTTTACCGTCATTTCCACGATCGCTCTGTGAAACATAAGGCAGATCCTGTCCATAGATATACCACGATTTATGAAATTCAACAACTCGCTGATGAGTGTTACGGGATCAGCTGTATATTCGCCTTTTGTATTCGTTTCTATATGGATGGAGAATTGTTCTTCTTCCTCATGTTTTAAGCCTGATAGTGCCCTCTGTTCAAGCTTCATTGCACAGCGGCCTTCATAAGTGTTTTTATCTGCCGTGTTTGTAAGAAGTGCGACAACGTCAAATAGCCGTCCCATTGACGAGCTTTCCACACAATTTATGTTGTTTTCCAAAGAGCTTTCCAGAAGTTTAACCGTATCGGGATCCATTTTTAAGGCTTTGATAGCTTCATCTGTGTTTATACCCCGCCTCTTCCTCTCATATAAATAGGAAAACGCAGTTATATAAGGGTCTTCAGAGGCCTTGTCTCCTCCACAGAGCTTTACGGGAGTTAAATGCCCCATTCGCTTAAAATCAGCTCCGTTACACAACAGGAATTCGCTGCCCCATATTGTATTATCGTCTCCCAGCCCTGTTCCGTCGAAGGCAACTCCTATGCAGTGTGTCCAGCCTTTTTCTGCCATTACCGAGCCGACATGTGCATGGTGGTGCTGAATTGAAACCAGCTTCGTTCCGGGGTTTTCTTTTACAAGAGTTTTCCCAAGCTTTACGGTATTATAAAGCGGATGACGATCGGTTACTATTACATCGGGCTTTATCCGGTAAAGCTCCTGTGTTCGCTTTATCTCATTTATAAACATTACATTTGCGCTATGAGAGGTCATATCGCCCATAAACTGGGACGGGATCATAACCGGGCCGGAAGCGTGGCAGAACCCGCCCTTCATATCGGCACCGAGGGATAAAATCGATGCAGGGCTTGAATGCTTTTTTATGTAAACTTCACTGGCTTTGTTTAACTGGTGTATGCCACTACTTTCTTGTTGTTTTATGTAAACTAATTCCGGCGTATATCCCCTGCTTCTTCTTAAAAAGATATATCTTCGCTCACCGTTTATCTCTACCGGTTTTAATACCGAATCATCAATAGCCGTAAGGATCTGCCTGTCGTTTGACAATATGCCGTCAATTCCGGTTTTGTTCACAAACTCAGAGGCTTTTTCATCATCTATTATCATCGGATCACCCGAAAAGTTGGCACTGGTCACGATAAGCGGTATCTCTTCGGTCAACAATGCGTGGATACCGCTGTTTGGCAGAAAGCCACCGATATAGACACTGTCGGAGCAGACATTGTCGGCAAAGGGTTTTTGTATATTATTTTTCCTATTTATTAGAAGGATCGGTCTTGCCGGGAATTCTAGCATTTTCTCATCCTCCGGCGATGTTTCACAGTATTCCCTCAGAACCTCCATATCGTGAAACATTACTGCAAAGGGCTTTGCATACCGCCCTTTTATCAGACGAAGACGCTCCACGGCCTCTTTATTAAACGGATCACAGAGAAGCTGATAACCGCCGACTCCCTTAAGACATAAAATTCCGCCGTTATTGATGATATTTATGCTTATTTCTACGGCATCCGACTTTTCGAATACCATGTCGCCTTTTGTTAAAACATATTGCGGCCCGCAGTTATGGCAGGAAATTGTCTGGGCGTGGTGGCGTTTTACATTTTCGATATCGTTATATTCTTCCAGGCAGTCACTGCATAGCTCAAAATCCGACATAGTCGTGTTTTCCCTGTCATAGGGATAGCGCCGGGTGATCGTAAACCTCGGCCCGCAGTGGCTGCAGCTGATAAGCGGGTATCTGTAACGTACATTTCCTTTGTCGTAAAGCTCGTTTAAACAGCTCCTGCATATCCCGAGATCGGGCAGCATTGATGGCAGATAAGAATATCCGGCTTCTTCACTGTCTAATATAAGAAAGGCGGACTCCTTAATAAGAGTGGTCTCTTCTGTGGTCGGTTCCCGTTTAGTAAGCTCCCTGATGAAACAGCCATCAAGTTCCGGGTTTTGCAGGGCATTTTCGAAGTCACGTAATGGTCCGCCGTCCCCTTGCACCACTATCAAAACGTGGTCGCCTTTATTTATGACATAGCCG
>JAILOD010000303.1 GCA_024691015.1 Lachnospiraceae bacterium | reverse complement strand
AAAAGAAAGGCAGGATATCCCTTACCATGGTTGATGAAACCAAACGTAAGGAACAGAAAAAGAATCCTGTTCAAAAGAATACCGGAGTATCAGTTGAAAAGAGGAAAGGAAAACCTCTTGGGGAAAGAGTACGTGAGCCTGCACCCGGTACGATCGGATATATGCTGGCTCATTCCAGAAAGAAATAAACGCATATATAAATAATTGTCAACCTTTTTAATGTAATGAGTGGTTATTTGGAAGAATTACATAAATATTAATAATATAATGTTGAAAAATTAAGTAAAAAAGACTAAAATAGTTTTAAATAACCAGATGTAATATAATTAGTACTTGGGGGATAGTCTGGAAAACCGGGGGGATCACTCCCGGTTATTTCACTTAAAGGAGAGAGATATCATGAAGAAAAGATTTCCAATCAAACTAAGACTTATTCTGTCATCTGTTGCACCGACAGTTTTGATCGCTCTGGTACTGACTATAGTCGCAGTGACCTCGATCAAATCGGGAATGGAAAAAGAAGTGGAGGAAGGTCTTTTATGTGCGGCGCAAATGTATCTGGACATAGCGGAGAATCAAGAGGATCCGCCTGAGGGAGAGGTTGATAATTCATTGGAGGATGAGTTCAAGTCCAGAACAGGGTATGATTTTACCTGGTTCGACGGAGATACAAGATCCGCTACATCCATAGTTAAAGACGATGGTACAAGGCCTATCGGGACAAAGGCATCTGATGCCGTTATAAATGCGGTTTTAAATAATAATCAGACATTTACCTCATCGAATACGGATGTTGCCGGTAAGGAATACGCTGTTGCGTATGTTCCGTATGTGAATCCGGATACCGGAAAGGTTGAAGGTATGGCGTTTGCCGGAAAACCACGTGCAAGCATTCAGTCAATGATCAGTTCTGTAATGATAAAGATCATTGTTATAAGCATTATTCTTATTGCCGTAGCAGTGGTGGCAGTTCTTTATATTTCTACAGGCATAGTTAATGTTATCAAACTGAATCTCGGTGCAGTATCCGTGTTGGCAGAGGGTGAGTTTAAGCCAATTAAGGAGCAGCTTAACCGTAATGATGAATTTGGAGATATGATCCACAGTAATAATGAGGTTATCGAACATCTGCAAACCATAGTCGGAGATATAAAAGGTGTATCAAATAATGTAAATGTATCTTCGAAGGATCTTGCAGAGACGGCCGATCAGATATCTCATACTACGGATGATGTTTCCAATGCGGTACAGGAGATTGCAAAAGGAGCTACAGAACAGGCAGATGTTATTCAGAAGGCAACAGAAAATATCAATATTCTTTCTGATGCTATCCAGTCGGTTGCTGATAATGCCGAAAATCTTGCCGGTACAGCTGCTGTTATGAATGACAATTCTCAGACCAGTGCAGATAAGCTTGAAAAACTGTCAAATTCTATGAAGAGTATGGAAAATGCAATGGGAGAGATCAGTGCAAGTATCAAGGATACAAACGATGCAGTTGCGGATATAGCACAGAAGGTAGACGGAATTACATCCATTGCATCACAGACAAATCTGTTGGCACTTAATGCATCAATCGAGGCAGCAAGAGCCGGAGAAGCCGGAAGAGGCTTTGCGGTAGTTGCTGAAGAGATCGGAAAGCTGGCTACGGAATCGGCAGAAACGGCTGACGAGATCAGGACGGTTATGGATCAGCTGACAAATACATCTGAAAATGCAATTAAGAAATCAGCAGAAGTGGAGAAGATCAACGGAGAAGTTTCACAGGTACTCAGTGATACCGTTGATAGTATAAATCAGCTGATAGATGGTGTATCTCAGACTGTAGATGGTGTAAACAATATTTCGGGTCTTTCGGAGGAATGCGCAGCTACCAAGGTATCTATTGTGGATGCTATGGACAGCCTGTCAGCTATCTCAGAGGAGAATGCGGCTTCTACAGAGGAAACCAGTGCTTCAATGGAAGAGCTAAATGCAACGGTTAATGTTCTGGCCGAATCGGCACGCAGCCTTGGAGATATATCCAATCAGCTTGATGATGAGCTTAGCTTCTTTAAATAAAACCAATAAAATCCAATAACGCAAACGGACAATAAAAATCCCCGTGTTCTTAAGCATAAGGACGCGGGGATTTTTGATGTATTTATAATATCAAAGGTTTTCAGTTATTACGGATGAAATTTTTTCGTATATTTCCATTGCTGCTGCGTGTTCTTTTTCAACATAGTCACCGTCACCGGAATCGGCTGCATTTTGAAGCTTTTCGGATTTTTTGAACAAGTCCGAGGCACCTATACTCTTAGATGAGCTCTTTATGGCGTGTATTACGATCGAATAATCATTCCAGTTCTTATCAGCCAGGAATGAGGCAAGCTTTTCCCGATTGACCGGTGAAGATGATGCATATTCGTTAAGTACCAGTTTGTAGGTTTCGTCATCCTGCATACAATAGGATAAGCCTTTTTTTGTATCGATACCGATATCTTCAAGAGCTTTGTAAAGAGATTTTTCGGATCCGGAAGGCTCATTCTGCAGGATATCCTGTGCCGGGGCGGTGTTCTGTTCATCGCCGAGTGTATTATCGGCGGAATGCTCCCCGTTTTGGATCTTTTCTGCAGGAAGATAGGTTATAAGCATATTTTCAAGAGCTCTTCCCTCGATGGGTTTTGTCAGATAATCCTGAAAACCAAGTGAGAGATATTTCTCGCGTGCGCCTCTAAGAGCATCCGCTGTAAGGCATATAACGGGTGTTTCAGCGTTGGGACTGTTTTCTATGGCTTTTATACCGTTTAAGGCCTGTGTACCATCCATTCCCGGCATACGCTGATCCATAAGGATAACATCGTAAGAAATTTCCTTTGAAAGATCGATCGCTTCCTGACCGCTTGAGGCAGTATCGATTTTTATAAGTGTCTTTTTTAGCAGACTGGTAGCGACCAGAAGGTTCATTTGGGTGTCATCGACAATTAGAATATGTGCTGACGGGGCGGTGAAAAGTGCTTCGTAGTTGTAGCTGTTATCATTGCCGGAAATGTTGGAAGTATATTCTCCCAGGGGAGTTAAGTCTTCTATACCCTGCTCGATTTCAAAGCTGAATGTGGAACCTTCTCCGTAAACACTGTCAACTTTCAGTTCGCTGTTCATAAGATTTAAAAGTTTTGTCGTGATGGACATTCCAAGTCCGGTTCCTTCTATGGTACGGTTACGGACAACATCCAGTCTCTCGAAGGATTCGAAGAGGCGGCCCATATCTTCCTCTTTTATACCAATGCCGGTATCTTTAACCTCTACATAAATGCGGGCAGTTTTATCGGATTTATCCAGAGCTTTCATAGTGAAGGTTACGGTTCCTGTTTCCGTGTATTTTACGGCATTGGTGAGAAGATTCATCACAGCCTGGCTTATGCGGCTTTCATCACCGTAAAGCTCGGAAGGAAGAGACGGATCTATATCCAAAGACAGTTGAAGGTTTTTGCCCGAAGCACGCCCGGAAATTGAATTTACAAGATAAGTGATCATTGAAGCCGTGCTGTAACGGACGGGAACGATCTCCATCTTTCCGTCTTCTATCTTTGAAAAATCAAGAATACTGTTTACGAGCTCTAAAAGCTTTTTGCCGGAAGTTTTTATGTTATTCGAATAATCGGATATTGTAGAGTTATCCGTTTCTCTTAAGATCATTTCATTCATTCCGAGTATTGCATTGATGGGGGTTCTGATCTCATGAGACATATCGGCTAAGAAGTTACTCTTTGCCTTGTTTGCTTCGTCGGCTGAAGCTTTTTCCAGCTTTAATACCTGAGCTTCATATTCCTGCTTCTGGCGGGCGGCTGCCATCTCCTGCATTTTGATACTGTAAGATTGTTCATTCTTGTAGCTTACATAGTAGAAAAACAGAATGAGTGCGAATATTATGAGATAGAAGATAATGTTGATCTGCAGCTGAGACCGTACATCATCAAACAATTCGGTGTTGCTGACTGTTACAACAACATACCATTGGTCCATAACCTTTTTTATGAACATAACATGGTCTTCTTCGTTTATCGGTAAAGTCAGAAGTCCTTCATCCTGTTCGATGATCCGGTCAAGAATTCCGGGCCCCAAAACCTCGTCGGCGGTTTTTCCGTTCTGTTCTTGGTCAGGATGGGATATGATCATTCCCGAAGAATTGATTATAAAACCGTAGCCTTTCCCGTTTATATTTATGCTGTCGGTAAGTTCCTGAATATGGTTTACGATCACGTCAAGACCTACTACGCTTTTTTTGTCGGAGACCATCTTGCATATTGTGATAACAATCGATTGGGTTTGAGCATCCAGATAAGGGGGAACGATAACGGTCTCGCCACCGGCAGAGATTCCAAGCTTGTACCAGTCTCTCTGCTCCGGATCGTATCCTTCGGGAGGGATCCAGGCGGTGCCGTCCATATATTCCTTATTAATATATCCGTAAAGCCCGGTGAAGTTTTCATCGAACTGTTCGCGTTGATTATTAGTCTGTGTGACAATGAAATCACGAATATTCTCGGAGCTTTCGCCTTTTTGGATCATGAAATCAATGGTATCGGCGGTGGACCAGAGTACGGATTTTGCCGTCGACAAATAGGTATCAAGTTCATTTGCCACAGAAGAGGCTTTATCCTGTCCGGAGGCATAGATATTGGTAACCGAAATTTTGTAAAAAAGCCTTGAAGTGTATATGACAACAAAGACCATCATCGCAAAGGTTATAAGCAAGGTAAATATGAAATTAAATCTGCGACGTTTTTCGGAGGGGGTTTGAACAGATTCGTTTTCGATGACTTTATGTCTTACGGTAATAAGAGCGACAATCGATAAGATAAGCGCTACCAGGAAAATCGACATAATAAAGAGTATTATGGCAATAACCCTGTTTGCTTCGGTTGTTTCACCGGAAGCAACAAGAGCTTTTTTCATCCAAATGGTCATGTAGTATCCGCCGAAACAACCGAAAAGAAGAAGAACACTGACTGCTATACGGATAAACATCTTAAATCTGATATCAACGGTGCTTTTGTCAGCAGGTTTGTATCCGCCTGCCTTGAGGTCATGCCACATTGCGTAAGTAAAAAAAATAAGACTGCCGAAATTGATATATGCAAAATAGTAATAGGGGTCAAGAGTGGGACGGGGCCAGTCAAAGCAGGAACTGGTCCACATTCCGTATTGTGTCATCAGGTAGAATAAGGACAGTGTATGAAATGCAGGGAAGAAAACGCCGTTTTT
This sequence comes from Lachnospiraceae bacterium, assembly GCA_024691015.1. Lineage (GTDB taxonomy): Bacteria > Bacillota > Clostridia > Lachnospirales > Lachnospiraceae > NK4A144. The sequence goes on along the minus strand of JAILOD010000303.1, from coordinate 3,568 downwards.
TCTGTTTTTTAAATAATAAATAATGCTTTGAAGGCAGTAAACACTGATAATAGTCGTAAAGACGACTTGCCATAAGCTGTTAAATATACCGCCAAATGGAATATAGAGAATAAACTGGAAAATGTTTATGGGAATTGGCAGAAGCATAAGGGGATGGAAAAATTTTTTTTCTTCAGGCTTTCGCATTATAAGTACGGCGATAAGGAGGAAGATGTAGCTTGCATTCCATCCAAAATAGGCCATTAAGGCGGAAATATCCGGATTATAACCCATTACCAGAGTAAATACTGTCCAATAGTATTCACTTAACAGGTTGGTCAGAAAAAAACCGATAATATACAGCCATTCTTTTCTGGGATTTTCTATATGACGGAAAAGAGAGCTTAAGAGTCCCAGAAGAGTCATCATCAAACTGTAAAGATTAGCAATCGTTTCTATATCCATGGCAAGCTCCTTATATAAAAATGATTTATGTCTTTGACCTTTTTTAATAATTATATTTTAATGTTGTTTAAATGACAATAAAGGGAGTTAATTATTTGTAAAAAGGTTTTTTTAAACCTTGCAGTATGTTATTGCCGTATTTTATATCATTGATTTTTATAAAGTTATATAAGAGAGATATATCTTCAGGATTAACTATAACAGAGGGATCATGTGCATCGCAGCCTATAATAAATCTAGCACCCATGTCAGAGGCGGTTTTGAAAAAGAGGTTTCCGGGGTAATGTCTTCTCTCCAGAAAGCCATGAATGTTTATCTCCAAAAGAAAATCCATATCGATCGAAGCCTGTATGAGGCGTTTCATATGTTTTAAGTATGTGGTTTCATCTCCTGCAAAGTGAAAAAGGTCCGGGTGGGCCAGATAGGCAAAAAGTCCGGTTTTCATGCCTTCTATACAAAGATTAACGTAATCGGATAAACCTTTTTCGTCATAACAGGGATCACCGGAATAGATACCGTGGATTTCATCCTCTACAAAGTGCTGTCCAAGGAGCATATAGTCGATGGGATAGTTTGCAAGTTCCCTGTAGAGAGGTTCTAAATACCGTTTTTGATATTCGGTTTCAAAGCCTATTAGTATATCGATATCATTTTTATATTCTTTTCTCAGATCCAAAAGGGTTGTAACGTAGTTTTCGAGTTCATTCATATCCATACGGATAGTTGATACAAAACCGTTTGGATAAGGAAAAGGGACATGATCGGAAAAGCCCAGGATCTTAAAGCCCTTTTTTATGGCAGCTTCTATGTATTCTCTTTCGGTACCTTTTGCATGTTTACATCGTATGGTATGTGTATGATAATTTGCTAACATTCGAAAACTCCGTTTTTACCGTTTTTAGTCGACGTTATATAATTTACAATCTCGACGCGGAGCGGTCAAGTTTATAAAAGAATAATTATTTAAGAGAATATCTTGGTGTTATAATGATGGACAGAAAATTATTTGAGAAAGCAGGGGAAATTATGAATTTGGAAGAAAGAGTTGAACAGGCCGTTAAATTAAAGCACAGTGGTTGCAACTGCGCACAGGCAGTGGCTTCATCCTGCGCAGATCTTACGGAGATGGATGAAGAGACTATCCTAAAGCTGACAAGCGGATACGGAGTGGGAATGGGCTGTATGGAGGCTACCTGTGGTTCGTTGGTCGGTGCCGTTATGATAGCCGGGTTGCTAAAGAATGGAAAAGGAACTATTATGACTGCCAGAGACTTGCTGCAGAGCTTTAAACAAAAATGCGGCGCTACGATCTGTAAGGATCTGAAGGGCAGAGATACCGGTAAAGTGCTTTGCGAATGCGATGATTGTGTGAGAAATGCGGTCAGGGCCCTGGCTGAGAATTTTGAAGAAGTAAAATAAAAAACTCCGGCTTTGGCCGGGGGGTATCACAGAGCTGCCGAAAGGGAATTTGTCGGCTGAAACCGACCGGCAGCTCGCGGGCGAGCAGGGGGCGATTACGTCTTCCCTGCTCGATTTTTTATCGATTATTTTGCAGTTTCCGGATCATGAAATGTAAGATAATTTCCTTTGTAATTCTTACTTTTATATACACATTCATCGGCCTTTCTGTAAGCATCATCAAAGGTTGCCCGTTTTCCATGCGGGATTATCACGGCTCCTACACTGATGGTAGGCGTGTATCCTTTAAGTTCGGGAATGTCGAGATTTGTAACATTTTCAAAGATCCTGTTTATCATATCGCGGCCTTTGTCCTTTCTCATAACATTGGGGGCAAAGATCGCATATTCATCGCCGCCTAAACGGAATATGATATCTCTTTCTCTGGAACCGCTTTTTAATATGTCGGCTATTCCCCGGATTACCTTGTCACCTGTATCGTGACCGTAATTGTCATTAATGCTCTTAAATTCATCTATATCGATAACACAGAACATTCCGCGTTTTCCGCTGGCAAGATCAACGTTGATCTTCTGTTCTCCGCTGCCGCGATTCAGGATACCTGTCATGGTATCTGTTTCAGCCAGTACTTTTAATTCATCCCGCTCACGGGCACTTTCAACAATGTCATCTACATTTTTGAATGCGGCCAGTATACCGGCTGCCTTATTCAACGGATTTATGGGTATGTAGGTAAACTGATAATAGTGAATCTCGCCGTTATCCATAACTCTGTAGCTGGATACATATTCGCTGTTTTTTTCAAGCTTTTCTTTGATGACAGGAAGGCTCATGGCCTCCATCATTGAGGGGATGTCCTCAGAGTATACACGATCGGTTACGTATTGGCGATAGAGAACATCATAAGGGTATATTTTTTCGCTGGGCTTTTCCATTCCCTTTGTAACATAGCCGTCAAGCTTTAAAATAACAACATTACCGGATTCAATATCGATCTTGAATATATTATAGTAATCACGGCTTAAAGCATTAACGATATTCAGCTGTTCTCTTAAATACAGCTTGTCTGCCATATGACGTCGGATCACTTTATCTACATCCCTGAATGCAAGAATGAATTTGTCTGCAGTATCCGGACTGCCGGCCAGTGCAAAGGCCATTTGATGGTAAGCAATACTGCTGTCATCGTTAATACGCATATAGTCGATGGTGTATAGACCGCCGGTCATTATTTTTTCGGATACCACTGAATAGGAAATGTCTCGAAGGATCGATTCGGGCCTGTCGGCCACATAGGTTTCTACATAAGCCTTGATAAAGGATTCATAATTGCTGTTTGAGGTTCCCAGATCAATAAGGCCGCTTACGGTATTCTGGCCGGTGGAACGGTAGAGCTCCATGGAAAGATCTTTACGATCGATAAGCCAGATGGTGTGATATTCCTTTCCTATACCGGTGATAATGCCCATGCTGTTTTTCAGTTTGGCATTGAAATCTTCCACTAACCGGCGTTGGTCTTCGGGATAATCTTCAGGATTTAAAAATGTTTCTTTACGTATAACTCCGGACATATAAATAGCCTTTCGAATATAATAATATTTTTATTTAAACTTTGTATATGATAGCACAAAATACAATGCGTGTTAAATTGTATTTGATTTAATACAATTATAGTTGCCGAAAAAAATCAATTTACTTGCATTTT
>JAILOD010000271.1 GCA_024691015.1 Lachnospiraceae bacterium | reverse complement strand
GGCTATTCCGGTACGGGCAAGCTCTAAGATCTTAAAATCTGACAGAAGATCCAGAAATGCCTCTATCTTGTTCTGATTTCCTGTGATCTCTATCACTACCGACTGCTTGTCAACGTCCACAATATTTGCGCGGTATATATTCACAATGTTCATAACGGCATTTCTCTGCTTGACATCTGCAGCGATCTTTACCATGCAAAGCTCTCTGTAAACACTTGTTTCCGGCTCAAGCTCCATTATGGAACGAACGTCTTCAAGCTTTCTGAGCTGCTTTTCTATCTGCTCGAGTATTTCATCATCACCGCTGGTAACTATGGTGATCCTTGTATATCTGGGATCGGATGATAAGCCCGCCGTGATACTGTCGATATTATATCCTCTTCTGGAAAACAAGCCTGAAATACGGCTTAAGACTCCTGATGTGTTGTCGACTATAAGCTGAAAAACCTTTGTCTGCATTAGACTTCTCCTTAAATACGCGTTGCTTAAAATGATATACCTTTTAAGGAAACATTGTCAATAGTAAGTCACCCGCCCTCATATACGTTTGACGGCACTTAACACCTTATTTTGATAATCCCCTTAAATCTTTTCCTCACACTTCGGCAGTGCCAGAGTTCCGGTGCGGGCGATCTCAACGATACTGATTCCCGAAAGCAGCTTTATCATCATCTGTGCCCTCTCCGGGGTATCGCAGATCTGGATCATCATAAGGTTCTCGGACATATCCACGATATCGGCCTTCATCGCGTCCACATTTTCCATGATCTCCCTGCGGTTTGACTTATTGTATTTTACCTTTATGAGCATAAGCTCGCGGCTTACGCTCTGCTCGGAATTATATGTCTTTATCTTTATTACATCGATTTTTTTATTGAGCTGCTTTTCGATCTGCTCTAAAGTCCTGTCATCACCGGAGGATACGATCGTCATACAGGATACCGCCCTGTCCTCTGTCTCTCCCACGGCAAGTGAATCGATATTAAAGCTCCTTCTGGAGAAAAGCCCGGCTACCTTGGAGAGTACACCTGATCTGTTTTCCACCAAAACCGAATATATTTTCTTCATAACTTAAATCTCCCTAATCTACTGTAAGTTTCAACTTTATTTAACCGTGGCATAAGGATCGACCATGATCTCCATAAGAGCTGCCTCGTCTTTTTCAAGGAATTCCTTTATCCTCTCATCTATATCCTTCATGTTTTCCGCCCTTATGTATTTTATATCATAGGCAGATGACAGGCGTTCGAGATTGGGCTCACCACCGAGATCTACCATATTGTAATTATCCTTATAAGCATAATGCTGATGCTCGCGTACAAGGCCCAGATAATTGTTTCTCATTACAACTATCTTTATGGGAAGCTTCCACTGATGGATCATTGCAAGCTCCATCATCGACATCTGGAAGGAACCGTCACCGCAGACAGCAACCACCTGAAGAGACCTGTCGGCACGCTTTGCACCGAGTGCTGCGGGAATGGAATAACCCATGGTTCCCATACCTCCGCTGGTCATAAACTCTCCCTCTCTTACAACGCAGTTCTGACAGGAGAATATCTGGTTCTGTCCCACATCGGCAACATAGATGGCATTCTCCTTCATTGCCGTTGAAAGGCGATGTACAAACTCTGCAGGATCCACAAAATGCTCTCCGTCAAGCTTTCTTTCAGCTTTTAAGGTTCTGTATGAATTCAGTGTGTCTAGCCAGTCGGCATGATTATCCTTAAAGTCTATCTCCAGAAAGTCCTCTATGATATGGTCTGCATCACCTACAATGGGGATCGCGGGACCTACGTTCTTTCCGATCTCGGCAGGGTCTACATCTATATGAACCACTATCTTTCCGTCAAGCGTAAGATCCGGATCCGATACAGCCCTGTCCGCTACACGGGCACCGAACATGATCAAAAGATCGCACTCCTTCATGGCTTTATTGGCTGAAAGAAATCCATTATTTCCGACCATTCCAAAATACATCGGGTGTGCAGTCGGAAGAACACCGATTCCCATCATTGTGGAAACCACAGGGATCTTATGCTTCTCAACGAACTGTCTGAATTTGGGTTCAGCCTGACTTAAATGTATACCTCCTCCAACGCATATAAGTGGTTTTTTTGCCTTTTCCAGCTCCCTTGCCACCTTCCTGATCTGTACTATGTGGCCTTTGACCGTCGGCTTATAGGTCCTCATTACGGGATCACCTTCGGGATAATTGAAGTCCATTATGGAGGCTTCCTGAATATCCTGCGGAACATCTATGAGAACCGGACCCTTACGTCCCGTTGAAGCGATGAAGAATGCCTCCTTGATAACTCTCGGAATGTCGGATACATCCTTTATAAGATAGCTGTATTTAACAAATGATTCCGCAGCACCGGTTACATCAACCTCCTGAAAGACATCACTGCCGATAAGAGATGAATGAACCTGGCCGGTAATGCAGACTAAGGGAATGGAATCCGCATAAGCCGTAGCTATTCCCGTGAGCAGATTTAACGCTCCGGGCCCGCTTGTTACGGCACAGACTCCCACCTTTTTTGAAATACGCGCATATCCGCTGGCAGCATGACCCGCATTCTGCTCCGTGCGGACCAGTACGGACTCTATACCGCTATCCTTCATAGCCTGCCAGAAGGGATCGATAGCTACTCCGGAATAACCGAATATCGCTTCAACTCCTTCTGCCTTAAGGCATTTAACCATTGCATCAGCACCGTTCATATTTTTTCTCCTTATACAAAATCTATATAATACTTTTTGCCACCTTGACCGCGTCTGCGGCATCCGAGGAATAATGTGCTTCTATCTCTTTGGCATATTCCGGAGAAACAACTGCTCCTCCCACCATGAATGCACCCTTATATCCCTGCTCTCTGGCATATTTTATAACTTCCTTCATCTCAGTCATCGTTGTTGTCATAAGGGCCGACAGGGCTATTATATCAGCTTTATCCTTAAGCGCCGCCTCAGTGATCTCTTCTCTGGGAACATCCTTTCCCAGATCCACAACGTTAAACCCGTGATTTTTCAGCATAAGCGACACCAGATTCTTCCCTATATCATGAATGTCTCCCTTTACTGTCGCTATTACTATTGTGGGACGTCTTCCGGCATTTTCTCCGGCCTCTTTAAGATATGGCTCAAGTATGTTTATGGCCTTCTTCATGGCCTCACCGCTCGAAATTAGCTGCGGCAGAAAATAGGTTCCCTTGTCGTATAATGCTCCTACTTCATTTATGGCTGTAAGAAGCGACTCGTTTAAAATGTCCTGAGCCAAACGTCCGTCATCAAGAGCCTTTTTTGTAAGCTCCTCCACTGTACTTCTGCTGCCCTTAAGAACAGCCATATACAGCTCGTCTTCAACTGATCCCTCCGCACCACCGTTATCTTTTATTTCCTGTTTTACCTCAGGTATTTCCTTTACCGTCTTTTCGCCGGCATGCTTTTCCTTATAAGCATTTATGTGTTCGATGTATCGCACATCAGCATTCTCTTTTCCGTTCAAAAGATCCGCCGCATACGCTGCATTTATAAGCATCTCCTGTCCGGGATTAGCTATCGCCGTGGAAAGGCCGGCACTTATGAGCATTGTAAGAAAGGCTGTATTTACTACTATCCTCTCCGGCAGCCCGAAGGATATGTTTGAAAGGCCGCAAACCGTAGCCAGATGAAGCTCTTCACTGCAGTATCTGACAGTCTCTGCGGTCTCTCTGCCCGCCATCCGGTTTGCACCGACAGTCCCTACAAGACCGTCAACGATTATGTCATTTTTACCGAGACCTTCTTTATAAGCCGCCTCAAGTATTTTATGGATATTTTCCTTTTTCTCTTCGGCACTCTTCGGAAGGCCCTCGTCTGAAAGCGGAAGCAGAATGAAGGCCGCACCGTACTTCTTTGCAAGCTTTAACATAGGCTTACATTTGGAGCTCTCCAGAGATATTGAATTTATAAGTGCCCTTCCCGGATAACGTCTTAGGGCCGCCTCCATTATATCCACATGTGAGGTATCTATCGAAAGCGGAAGCTTTGAAGCCATCGTAAGCTCTTCAACAGCCTTAAGCATAAGTGCCTTCTCGTCTACTCCGCTCATTCCCATATTGACATCCAGGATCCCTGCTCCGGCATCCTCCTGAGATTCGGCAAATTCTATAACGGTGTCAAAGCATTCTTCTCTCAGCTCCTCCTGAAGGTCCTTCTTTCCGGTGGGATTTATCCTCTCACCTATGACAAAGAAGGGATCGCCGATCTTAAAATGCTTTGTATATCGCTCACTTGTCAGGAAATATTCTCCCTCTTTAAGAGTATCGGCTACGGGAAGTACTTTAATATCCTTTGTTGCTTTAACGGTCTTTTCTATATATTCAGGATCAGTTCCGCAGCAGCCGCCTATTATATTTGCACCGGCTTCTACGATCTTTATCATGTCGCGTGCGAACTCATCGGAGGACAGATCATATACGGAGTTTCCGTTTTCATCCAAAGTAGGCATTCCTGCATTCGGTTTGCAAATTAAGGGAACCGTTGCCACCTTCTTCATCTCTTTTATCATCGAAACCATTGCATCCGGTCCCGTCGAACAGTTGGCACCAAAGGCATCAACCCCCAATGCCTGAAGCGTGATGAGAGCCGTTACAGGATCGGTACCGTAGAGAGTTCTGCCATCTGCCTCAAAGGTCATTGTTGCCATGAGAGGCAGATCCGGTGCCTCCTCCTTTGCAGCTATAACCGCGGCCCTGCTCTCCTGAAGACTCATCATAGTCTCAATGACCAGAAGATCCACTCCCGCACGAACAAGTGCTCTTATCTGTTCCTTATATATGTCGATCAGCTTCTCAAAATTCATTGGTCCCAGCGGCTCAAGCTGCAGACCGGTCATGGTAAGGTCACCGGCAACATAGCACTCCTCGCCGGGATGATCTTCGTTAAATCTGTTTATTGCCTCCTTGGAAATATTCACAAGGACGGAATTCATAATATCCAGACTGCCCTCTAATGAAAACTCCATCAGCTTTATCCTGTTTGCGGTAAACGTTGGTGCGTAAAGAATTCTCGTACCTGCCTTTAGATAATCCTGCTGAAGCTTTATTACGACCTCAGTATGCTCGCTTATCCACATATCCGGACAAACGCCCGTCTTCATTCCCGCCTTTTGCAGGTTGGACCCCATGGCTCCGTCCAGGATCATTAAGTTGTTTTCGGCCAGATGCCTGAACCTTTCTTTAGTTAACATAATATCACCTATTCGTCTTCCATCCTTACACAGACCACTACAAATCTTCCGTTAGCTTCGTCATAATCACAGGTGGACAACATTAGAAGCCTGTCTCCGTAAGACACCGTGTAAGGGCTCTTTATATATGAGGCTGCCTCCATCTCCTTTATTCCGGAGTTGAATTCCGCCTCGGATGCGGGATCGATAAACTGATAATACTTGAACGCGATCTCGCTCTCCTCATAAACTCTTGATTCAAAAGCATATATTACCTTATAAACACCTGTTTCGTAAATAGTATCAAACTTAACCGTCGGATGTGTCTCATAAAAAGCCTGGTTCTTATAGTCTGTCAGATTTCCGAACATCTTTCCGCTCTTCATGTTATGGCCGTATATCAGCCAGTTTTCACTGGGCTTTATTACGTCGCAGTTATCATCCATAAACAATGTGCCGTTTCTGTCTTCCTTACCGTTGTAATCATGATCCAAATAGAATTCTCCGTTACCATGTATGGATTTCATTACGGGATAGTTGATGTCCGTTCCTTCTATGGTAAGCCAGCCGATCAGGTTTTTGTTCTTTTTATAAAGCGACTGATATTTGGGAAGAATGGTAAGAACACGCTCCTCGGTCTCTTCCCCTCCATCTTCGCCCTCTTTTTCAACCTTGACCGTTACCGTATTCTGTTCGGTTACACCGACATTACTAAAGGTTGAAGTACGGGCTTCGCTGGTCATAAGATCCTGCTCCTTTGAATTCTTATCCATCTGGTAATAATAATAACCAAGATATCCAAAACAGCCGAGAAATATCAATATGCAGATTATCCGTATTATATTTCTCTTCAATGTAAGTAAACCCTGTCCTCTCCGTAACTGATCAATTTTTTGTTTTTATTTGAATCATTAAAGAATACAAAAGTCAACTGTTACAGTTGACTTTTGCAAAATTCATAAAATTCAGCTTTTATTTCATTTCCCCGGCTTTATCATCCCAAACCGGAAGATCTATACCCGCAACCCTTGACGCATAGGGATCCCCATCCTTAAGGAATCTGTTCTCGAAATGATCATAAGCGATACGTACATGCTTAAAGCCCATATATAGAAGCGGCAGGTTGCAGAATACCATAAGGATATTTGCAAAATCACTTAAATTCCAGAGAGCTTCAAGATCAAGCCCCGCAATATTTGTCATAACTCCGAATGCGGTAACTATAAGACAGAGGATACGTACCACATTTATGAAAACCGCATTTCTTGTTATCCTGTTTGCACAGATCTCCGAGAACGAAATGAATCCCAGAAGGCAGGTAAATGCAAACAGACCAAAACAAAGACTTATAAGAACCGAAACGAAGGTATATCCAACTCCGCTTCCGATAAGTGCACCGGCCGACGTAAGATATTTGTCCAGTTTCCCGAGCTCCATCCATTCTGCAGCTGAATCCGAAAGCCACATCTTACCCATGATAACAACAAAACCCGTCAGTGTACAGATAACGATAGTATCCATGAATACTCCGATAGCCTGGATACAGCCCTGATCGCAGGGGTGATCCGCATCCGATGCCGAAGCGGGCATGGTAATGGTACCCTGACCGGCTTCATTGGACATAAGTCCTCTCTTTATTCCCTGATTAAGAATGGTTCCAAAGGTTCCTCCAAATATTGCATGAGGAGTGAATGCCTGTCCGAACACTGCCGAGAAGAACCAGGGGATCGACTGAACGTTGGCTACTATAAGAACCAGTACTGTAAGGAAGTAAACAACCGCCATTATCGGTACCAGCACATCGGTTATCTTTGAAACCTGTTTAATTCCGCCGAAGGAAATAAATATAATCAGAACCATAAGGATCACAAAGGATACCCAGTAAAGTGCCGAATTTGTTTCTATTGTTGCTCCTGTAAATCCCGATGCAATGGTGCCTACTGCTGATACTGTATTAAAGCCCTGAGCCGGCAGGCATAAAAGTGCGTAAACTATATACAAAAGACTTAAGGCTACACCGATCCAGGCAGCATTTTTTACTAGTGCCCTGCCATAGAAGGGCATACCGCCCACATATTCATTGTCCTTCTTTTCCTTGAAAATCTGTGAAAGCGTGGACTCCACAAAGGCTGTAGCCATTCCGAAAAAGGCCGATATCCACATCCAGAGAAGGGCTCCGGGGCCACCTATCGATATAGCACCCGTAACTCCCAGAATATTTCCGGGCCCGACTCTCATAGCCGTGGATAAAAGGAATGAAGCAAGCGGTGAAATACCGGTTTTGGCTGCCTTGCTTTGGATCAGAAGCTTAAGGCCGTAACCAAACCTCCTGACCTGTATGAAACGAAGCCTGAAGGTAAAGAAGATTCCGCTTCCAACCAGCAATATGATCGCCAGGCTGAAATTACCCAGTATGGGTATAGCTGAGTACCAGGCCAGGTTGGTTGGGAAATCCCAGAACCAGTCCGATATAACCTGAATGTGACCGCAGACTGCATTAATAGCATCAAATATACGCTGCATGATATTTCTCCCTGTATAATTTATTATTTGTTACAATTCAGTGGTTTGCCCGACCACTGAATTGTGACTATTATTTTCCTATTCTTTCAAAAACCATCGCATAACCGTCGTTTCCATAGGTCAGTGACCTGTTTACACGGCTGATGGTTGCAGTTGATGCGCCCGTTTTCTGGGCTATCTCCATATAGGTCTTATGATCATGAAGCATCTGTGCAACCTCAAACCTTTGCGAAAGCGATAATATCTCGTTTATCGTTGCAATGTCCTCCAGAAATTTGTAACATTCATCCCTGTCTTTTAATGACAGAATGGCATCAAACAAAGAATCCACCGCCTCTGTGTGCAGCTTACTGTTCATATCCGACCTCCATGTACGGTGCCCGGGCACCTTTCTGATTTTTTGCATGAATCCGAATTTTTTCACGCTTTAAAATTTTACCACTTTAACGCTATGAAGTAAACCCTGCTTTTAAAAGATTTTAAATATTTGACGCCTCTTTGTATTTCTGATGTTCGAAGAATTCCGATATGACCTTTCTTATCTCATCAGGTTCCATTGTCTTTAAGATATAGCCTTCGGGCTTAAGACTTACAACACTCATAACACTCTCTTTGTCACCCTTTGCCGTAAGAAACATTACCGGAAGTGAACTGGTGGATACCTCGTCTCTTATCATACCCAGGACCTGCGGACCCGAACAGACCGGCATCTCATAATCCAGGAGGATAAGATCCGGCTTTGTCTTTGCCAGAAATGTTATCGCATTCATTCCCGAATTTACCATTGAAACCTTATAATAAGGTTCAAGCCAGCTCTTTATGGTACGTAAAAAGGTTCCCGAATCATCCACTACCAGAATGTGCTTTTTCCTGGGGGCGTTTTCCACCGAACTGACCTTTTCGTTTAAACCCTCCACAAGTTTTTTAACATTGAGAGGCCTGTCAAATGTTCCGGTGATCATGCTTATTGGAATGACCTTCTTTGCATCCTCTATCTCGCTTTCATAACCGATAAGAAAAAACAGCTTTTCATCCTCGATTATCAAGTCCTTTAAATAGACCAGTGCCTCGTTCAGCTTTTCCATATCTTCAATGAGATGCATCATAATGATATTTGCTTCTTTTTTATGAGCGCTAATATCATCCGCTTTTGCCTTGGCAAAAATGATCTCATATCCGGCATCTGTGAGATTTGATTTTATCGCATTCCCCAGAAACGAAGACAAGTCCCCTATAAATAATATCTTCTTTCCTATGCTTTCTTCACTCATGCTTATCCTCCATTAGTTCA
>JAILOD010000259.1 GCA_024691015.1 Lachnospiraceae bacterium | reverse complement strand
TAATGCTGAGCTTAAGAGCTTTTCGAAAGGAGTGGCTTCAATTACATTTAAACGGGAAGAGACCGTAGAGACGGTTTTTTCGGAAGTGGTAGATAATGTAGAGACAATCGAGGAAGCAGAAAAAGCTGTATCTGAAAACGGCGGCGGTGATGTGAATATAGATTCGGTATCGGAGGTGGATGCCGAACTTGCCGAAAAAGCTTCGAAAATAGACGTTTCGGAAATACCGGATACACCGGTATATAATAATTTCATATATCATATTATGGTGAGTCCCGCCGATGATCCTTTATACAGCAGTTCAACAACTCCTTCATCCGGTAATTATCAATGGTTCCTCGAATCGATAAATGTTGAAGGGGCCTGGAATAACGGAGCGGATGGAACCGGGATCAAGGTTGCTGTAATAGATAGTGGAATCGATACATCTAATAATGATCTCAATTCGGGAGATCATGTTATCGTTAAAAAAGTAACAGGTTATTCTACAGGTGAAGATGATAATGGACATGGTACGCATTGTGCCGGAATCGTAGCAGCTCTGGATAACACACTGGGTGGAGTTGGTGTAGCACCAAATGCGCAGATCATATCGATAAAAGCGCTTGATGAAAATGGCATCTGTAGCTCATCTCAGTTTGCGGAGGCAATGCAGATCGCAATTGATCAAGGAGCGAATATCGCCAGTATTAGCATAGGTGGCCCGGGAAATGACGAAACACTATCCCAGGCTGTCCAAAATGCAAGTAGTGAAGGAATACTTGTTATCACAGCTGCAGGAAATGATGGTAATTTTATAAAATTTTATCCGGCAGCCTATGATCATGTCATCAGCGTGGCTAATTATGATAGGAATAATAATCTGAATGCTTCTTCTAATTACGGAGACTGGGTGGATATTGCGGCACCCGGGACAGATATTCTTGCTACGATACCTGATTCCGAAACAACGCTAAGTAGGGAGAATAAATTTGAAAATGTGGTCACCGACGGATGCAGTTACGGAAATCTTTCAGGTACATCTATGGCTTGTCCGGTTGTTTCCGGGGTAGCTGCACTGGTTTGGAGTAAGAATCCGACCTATACTGCGGAACAGGTAAAAAATGCGATTTTGAATACCAAAAATAATACGACATATTCGTACTCGGGTCATTCGTTTACCGGCGGAGTAAATGCTGCGGCTGCAGTGACCGGGTCGACCGTATCAACGGTTACAAAGCCCACTATCACCAGTACGGTAGTAAATAAAGATACAAATTCAACTAAAATTACCAAAACCGGAGATTCGGGTACTGAAATATATTACAGTCTGAATAATGGTACAAATACAAAGATAAAGAGTGGATGGAGTTGTACATATTCTGAGGCGGGAACCTATACGATCAAATCCCGGGCATATAAAAAAGGTTGGACATCCGAGATGGCAACTGTCAGCTTTACCGTACGCAATGCGGAGGCAGTGACACCGGAAGAGGATAGCAGTGTCAATAAAACCATCGTAATGGTAAAGGGACAGAAGAAAAATTTCACGGATTTGGTGAGCGGGACATATGCGAAATATACCAGCAGTAATAAATCTGTTGCATCGGTTAATAAAAAAGGAGTTATCACAGGGAAAGGAAACGGTAATACCATAATAACCGCATATACCAAATCCGGAAAAATTTATTCCGCAGCGGCTACAATAAAGGTATATTGCGAGAAACCCACGATCAACAAGATGACCGCAACCTATATAGACCAAAAGGTTTCGGCAGCGGACAATCTTAATAATTCAACATATTCCAAGCCGGACCGCTGGGTGTCGTCTAAACCGGCGGTTGCTTCTGTTGATTCAAGTACCGGAATCATAACAGCCCATAAATCGGGAAGCTCAAAGATAACAGCATATTATGGAAATGTTAAAGTGACTTCTTCAATAAAGGTGAAGGTGCCGAAACTGAATGAAAAGACGGCTGCTACAATACTGGGCGGAACGGTAACAAGAAAGGTTACAAATGTTACAAAGGGATCGAGTATAAGCTGGGATTATAACAATGAATATTTGTCCATGACTTCATCCGGAACCTACGGGGCAAAGTTTACGCTGATAAAATATGCGGCTGATTATCCGGAAGTTACTGTCTATATTAATGGGCAGAAGGTGGGGGCGTTTGACATCACGCTCTCCAAAAATCCGGTGATCAAAATGAACAAAAAAATAAAGTCAGGTAAAACAAAGACAGTTAAGCTTAATAACGTAAAGATCACCAAATCAAACGGCATTAATGTTGTTTGGTCAGCGGGAGATAATATGTCTCTTGTAAGCAGTAAAGGTGTTACAGCAAAGTTTAAGGCAACAGGAGCCGCCGGTTCAACCGGGGCGGTTAATTGTGAGATACCGGGAGTATGGATGAGTATCGGTAATATTGTCATTTACTGATCAGTAACGAATATTATTATTTTGATACGGAAAAAAGCATTTTTAATTGATTGGAGATATATATGCAGATAGATATTCAGTATTTATTGTTATTGCAGGAGCTTAGAAATGCAACGGGTGGTGTATTTGATGAGTTTTTTAATGCTATCTCGAAGATTGCGGTTGATGTGATGCCCATTTTGCCGTTTGTGTTGTTCTGGTGTGTGGATAAAAAGTGGGGACACAGATTTCTGGCATTTTACAGTTGGGCAGAGGTGCTTAACGGAACCTTAAAGCTGACTGTATGTGCATACAGGCCATGGATCAGATCAGAGCTTATAGAGCCCGCCGGGGATTCAAAAGTGGCGGCAACCGGATATTCGTTTCCAAGTGGACACACCACTATTGCGACGCTACTGTATGGCGGCGTTGCAGCATGGCAATACAAAACCAGAAGATGGCTTTCGGTCATATGTATTGTTCTTCTGGCATTGACTGCATTTTCAAGAAATTTTCTCGGAGTTCATACTCCGCAGGATGTACTGGTAGGATTTGGAGCAACGGCAATTCTTATGCTTATCATCACAAAAGCAGAGGATAAGATAGGCGATAATGAAGGTCTTAAGGATAAGCTGTCGTTAGCGGGAATTTTTCTTATTATTCTTATTATCATATACATCAGCGTAAAACCTTATCCTATGGATTACGTTGACGGTGCTCTTCTGGTGGATCCGCAGAAAATGATGAATGACACGTTTAAGGCTTGCGGCCTGTGTCTTGGCTTTATTATCGGAAGTTATATAGAAAGACATTATATTCATTATGAAATACCTGTGGGTTCAAAAAATCTTCCGATACTTGCAGTTGTCGGAGCAGGCATAATATTGTCCTGGAAGGAATACCTGGGGAGTGCAATAGTTGTAGAAATGTTCGGCGGACATTGGGGAAATCTGCTGGCAAGATGTATTATGATGGTATTTGCCTTAACGGTTTATCCCATAGTTATCAGGAAACTGTGTAGAGAGTGAGAAATGGGTTATAATTCAGTGGCCTTTCAGACCACTGAACAGTAACATAAATGCCGCAAAACAGGTTGGTTTAATGTTTGAATTTTGTTAAAATGATAATGATACCAATTATTCAATTTAAGAGGAGGTTTACCCTATGTCAGATAATAAGATAATCCAAAAGCTTAAAGAAGGAAACAAAAAGTATCTTAATGCGAAAGTGAATGACGGCGATATTTCGGAAAGTATCCGTAAAGATACAGCAGATAACGGTCAGCATCCATATGCTGTGGTTGTTGCCTGTTCGGATTCCAGGGTGGTTCCCGAGGATATATTCATGACAGGTATAGGCGAGCTCTTTACCATTCGTGTAGCGGGAAATATCATTACAGAAACCCAGATGGGAAGTATAGAATATGCAGTCGATCATCTGAAGTGTGAGGCTGTGGTTGTTCTTGGACATACAAATTGCGGAGCAGTCGGTGCAGCGCTTGAGGGAGACGGAGAAGGTGCTGTAAAATCCTTAACCGATTACATCCATCTGGCTATAGGCGGTGAGAAGGATTATGAAAAGGCCTGCTGCCTTAACGCAAAAGTCGGTGCGGACAAGGTGAGGGAGGTTCTTTGCAAGAATGGTGAAGGACCGGCTGTTGAGGCTGCAATGTATGATATACGTACCGGTGAGGTAAAATGGATCTGAGAGGAATTTGGTTTACATAATCCAGACGATTAAATAGGGCGTTTTATTGTACAGGATAAATATTAGAATCATAAATGTACAGATGGCGGATTTTGGAGATCGGTTACAAAGTATCCAAAAACCTATCACAACATTTTAAGGGAGGTACTATTATGATGGATTATCCTGTTCTTGACACAAAAGCAACCGGTGAAAGGATCAAAGAGCTTCGTATGGCGCACAACCTCAAGGTTGAAGACATTGCCTTGTATATGGGTCTTGAATCCGTTCAGGCGGTCTATAAATGGCAGCGGGGGGAAAGCTTACCTTCTGTTGATAATTTATATGCCTTAAGCAAGCTGTTTGAAACATCTATTGATGATATATTAAAGGGAAAGGAAGAAGAGGACGAAAGTCCTCTTCTTCCTTTCTGTGCGTAAGCCAATATTGTCTATAAGGTGATCGTATATCGGTTTATCTACGGAATGAGACCTCACTGCGCTTGCGGAAGTGATTAACGTGAGCACGGTATGTGTTCCTGCGGGCGGTTCTTTTTGTATAATGGACAGGGCTTTTGGAACTGTATCTGCGTGTGTGTTTTTTCGGCTTTCCTTTTTCCACTACGTTCATCAATTCATTACTTATATTTTTTACTTCTTTGACACCACGAATTATTTTTTTTCCTATTATTGATCCGATCTTTTTTAATAAATCCAACATAAATCCCCCTGAAATATAGTTTTAGTAAGCTTATAATACCATGAATAGAGAAAAAAGTGTTGAAATTCAGAGTGTTATCATTTCAGAATAAGTGTGTTACAATCAGATAAGAGCCGGTTCCGGCGGGAGTACGAGCAATCGTATTGTCGGTGACTATGTTTTATTCACAGATGGACAAGAGCAGTAGTATCACGCGACAGCCGGCCGTTAAAAACAAACAGATCAGAGCGTAAATGGAGACGGACAAATTTGTCCGTTTTCTTTTTTTGTCCGGTTTTATAATTCTGACTATCAAAAATACGAGGAGGACTAATTATGGTAATCAATCCTATTGTGTACGATGAAAACAGGGGAAATGATATTTTCTCAAAGAATCTTGAAAACAGAGTTATCCATTTGGTTGGGGAGATCAATGATGAGATGTCAGCATCGATCGTAGGACAATTATTGTTCTTATCGGAACAGGGCAATGAGGATATCCAGTTATATATCAACAGCCCGGGGGGATCAGTAACAGCAGGAATGGCGATCTACGACACGATGCAGTATATCACACCGGATGTGGCTACGGTCTGTGTCGGACGGGCTGCCAGTATGGGAGCTGTATTATTATCCGGCGGTGCAAAAGGGAAGAGAGTAATTCTTCCACATGCGGAGGTTATGATCCATCAGCCCTCGGGAGGAATGGAGGGACAGGCAACAGAGCTGGAAATAGCAGCTGAGCATATAGGACAGACAAAGAAGATGTTAAATACGATTCTGGCGGAAAACTGCAATAAAAAGCTCGATGCTGTAAAGAAGGATACAGATCGCGACAGATGGATGGTAGCACAGGAAGCGCTCGATTATGGCATAGTTGACACCATACTCAGCAAGCCGGAAGGAGGGTCAAAATGATAAACACTACACTATATCCAATAATTAAGAGCGAGGAAACAGGAAAGGATTGTGTATACAGAAAGGTTTCTTCAGTCAATCATTTATTTCCGGATAATATACCTTATATAGCGGATGTAAATGTATCAATGGATAAGGCAAAAAGCGAGAATACAGATAAAGTGTTAATAGTAAGTTCTTCTTTGAATGTGGCATTAAAATCCGCAAAGTATCTTTGCGAGGCCTGGAGGAAGAAGCCTGAGCCTGTTAAGGATGAACCGGAGGATCCTATCTGGGAATTAGAGTTTGATCTTGATGATGAAGACGCAATTGAATACGAGATAGATCTTGATGAAGATGGGAACACTATGGACTATAAAGCAATAGATCATATTGATATGAGTGTGATCAAAACTCCGGAGATATTGCCCGGTAATGCATATCTCAATACGATCATTGAAGAGTCTAAGGGGGATTATGCTTTCTATGACGGCTTTAATAAAGGAGAAGATATAAAGAATAAGGTAGATGCCATGCTGGTCGATGAACGCGAAAAAAAATTCCTTTGGATAATCCCTGAAAGACTTAACGAATCCTGGGTTGTGGATCTACAGGTGAAGAAGGGGTTTGTGCCGGTTATCATAAAGGATATTCCGGATCAGTATTACGAGGATATATTCGACAGGATCATGGAAAGTGCCAATATGAAGCTTGAAAAAGGTCTTATAACCTCAACGGTGGTCAATCATATCAGAAAAAAATGCGGGGCCGGTTTTTCTGAAGAAGACCTGGATTGGATGATAGAACACGCTATGAGAAACAGAGCCTGCCCAAATAAAAATATACTTACAATGAGAGATTTTTCGCTTAACGGAGCTAAGATCGAAAATTCGGAAGATAAGCTGATGAATATGCCGGGACTTAAAAATGTGAAAGATATGGTAAAGGAATTTACGGCACTCATACTTGAAAACGGGAGAAAGAAGTCCCTGGGTGATATGCATACCAGCATGATCTTTTACGGAAACCCGGGAACGGGAAAGACAACCTGTGCGCAGCTTTTGGCCGGAATTATGGCTGATAAGGGTGTCAGTAATTCATCTTTTACAATGGCGAGCCGTGCGGATATTATCGGAAAATATGTTGGACATACGGCAGCTAAGGTAGCTGCACTTTTCGAAAAGGCCAGGGGAGGGATACTGTTTGTAGATGAAGCCGGATTTTTCCTGAACGAGGGAAGCGGAGGCTTTCTGCAGGAGGCTGTAAAAGAGTTTGTGCGATTTATGGAGTTGTATCCCGATGTCACG
>JAILOD010000190.1 GCA_024691015.1 Lachnospiraceae bacterium | reverse complement strand
GCCTGCGATTATCTGGTTAAATACACGTGTCTTTAACGACATATATAGATCCTCTTATCATTGGAAAATTTGTATTTATTATACATTATATCTGATAAGATAACCAATTCTTTTGTTATAATTCCTGCCGGACCGGTTAATAGTAACGGCTTATTTCCACAGATCATTTTCCGGAAACAAAGGTGTTTGTTTTCTCAAAAGGATTTTTCGATTTATCAGTTTCTTTTATTGTTTTATTCTTTCTAAGATGCTCATCTTTAACCTTATTCCCTTCATTTCTGTTCATAATATCATTCATATTTACCTGATGAACTTTATTATTATTATTAACATTATTATTAATCTGAGGATCAGCTGCCGGGGGTGCCCATTTTTGTACCTCCAGAGGTTTTAAATTCTCCTGAAGCTCTATTGTGTGAGATATACCTTTGTCGTTATATGCATATAATTGCTTTAACATATTATCTGACATTTTTTTAAGCTCTTTGGCTGCAGCAAATCTTTTCTGCTCGGCTTCGTTATAATGCTCGGGATGATCTAATGCATCAGGATATTTTGTAAAGTAAGCATCTACATATTGTTTTATATCCTTAGCAGATTTCTGGATGGCAGCCGTAAGTAGCAGCTTTCTTTCTTCGGTTATATTGTTTTTGGAAGCCTCTTTAATAAAGTGTTGCATTTTTCTTGATTCAAAATCAAGATTTTCATATTCCTTAGAATTCGGAACAAAGAATTTATACCAGGTAGATGATGATAATTTTTTGATCTGAACATCCAACCCGGCTCCGAATTCGTTATTTAACAGGCTGCTTTTTTTATTTTTAAATTCGATTATTTCCTGCTTTACTTTGCCGTCAAGAAGCATCAGCCTGTTTACGGGATCGGTCTGTTTATACATTCTGGGCTTGACCGTTCCGGCTTTCGTTGCTTGGTCAAGTAATTTTTTAATATTTCTGAAAGAATCCAAAGTATTCCGGGCTTCGTGAGGGTGGCTGTTAATGTACTGCTGATAGTCATCCGCCGCTTTTTTGCATTCGTTTCCCAGTTTTTCCTGCATTGCATGCAAATAATCGTCAATTGGAATATTATCAACCTTCAGACTTTCGATAAGACCCGGCAGATTTTTAGGCGTAAATTGTTTCAGCGCCTCACCTGCCATATATTGCAATCTGTACAGCTTGCCGGAATAAGGTTGGTTATTTTGTGCTTTTTCAATATTTTTGTATATCGAGTCTATCGAGTCTATCATTCCAATACAGGAATTGGTCTTTTCAAACAGTTCATTCTCTTTGAGTCCGGGATAGGCTTGTTTGATGGCTTCTTTAGTTCTGATAAATGTATCCTGTATATTACTTCCACGACCGCCCATACTTAAATTGTCATATAAATTACCTATTCTTAGCGGTGCGGGTAAATTATTTGCATTGGAGTTGGAGTACCGGTAATATATATTTTTAAAGTGTTTTTCAAGCTCGCCTTCTGCCTTAATAAGTTCGTCTTTTGAACGTTCCCAAAGTAATTTTTTCTCAGCGATCTGCTCGGGAGTATTATTGGAGGTTAATGAATAACTATAAGAACGTCTGGCTTTTTCTGTCGCAAGATATTTTTCCGCAAAGTTATTATATGAGTCTGTAGCGGCGATCAAACCTGTATTTACCAGATGAGTGTTAAGCTCGTTCATGTCTTTGGGACCATTGGGGTTTTTAAGCATTGATCCGGGATAAGTATCCATTTCTACAAGCCTGAAAACAGATAACGGAAGACCTCCAAAACTATTATGCAAATCATCAATATTTATTTTATATTCAATAAGCTCTGTTATATTCAAAAGACTCTTTAAACCAACTTCGAAATATGGATTTTTGTTTTTAGAGTTTTTGAGTTCATTTTCAAGTATCCTTCTGATGTCAGGAATTTTAGATAAATAATCTTCCAAGTCATTATTTGAAAGCCTGTTACTTATAGCTTTTGCAGCCGTTTCTAATGATTCGTTAAAAAATTTATTCATTTTATCTTTTACTTCATCGGAAAAAAATGTGCCTAATGATACTGAATAACTTCCAAATGTGTGTATTGTTTTGCCAAGGGATTCCGTAGGGATTTTTTCACCATATTCGTCAATCTGACCACCTTTACCGTCAATTATTTTGTAACTCAGATCTTCAACAAAATTCTGTAATTCTTCCAGATTTTTAAATTTAGCAGGTTCATTCGAATTATTATTATCAGGATTTTCGATATTATAATTATGAATGATTTCTTCCTGTTCAATTTTATTCTGTTCAATTTCATTCTGTTCAATTTCATCCTGTTCAGGATTATCTTTTTCGTTATTTATAATAATTGAATCATTCTTGATAAAATCTTCGTTGATGACAGCTTTTTTATCAATTTGATCGCATAAGGAGTCTGTAAGATCTATTCTGTCTAAATTAACTATTGTTTTTGAGAAAAGTTGAGATATTTTTTGTGCTATATCAGCGCGAAAATCATCTAACCCGGTTTTTTTACCGAGTAAACTTATCTTGTCAGTACAAATACCAGCAGCATCCTTCAAGTTTTGAAAAGCAGCATCAATTACCAGCGGAGAATAGTCAGCATTCAGTTCTAACACATTCTCAACAGTAGTCTTCAAACGTTTGAATTCGATTAAATTGTATAGTTCATCCGGGTTTCCCGGATAATTGATTAATGAATTGTAATACTTCTTTAACTGATTGATTCTTAAGTTAATATCGTTATATGCATCGTTGGCCTTTTGCTGATCATTACGGTGAGGAATTATATAGTACTTATTTTTGAGTAATTCACTCTGATCCTTAATAAATGATGTGATTTTCTTTTCATTTTGAGGTTTTCCGTATTTTCCTATTAAAGAAATAGATTTTTTATTGTCAGTTACAGATTGTTTCAGTTGATTTATGGATTTATTCACCATAGATTTTTCATTAGGTGATAAACCCTCAGTTATTTCATCTACATTAGCTTCATAAGCATCAATTGCCTTTTTCAGATCGTTTGAAAAAATGACTGCATTTTTAAAAGAGAGATCACTTCCTGCTTCATGACGCTTTTTTACAATTCTGCCTATTTTCGAGAGTTCCTCGGGAAGCTCTTTACCATCAAATAACATTTTAATTTCATTTTGACATTTCGCTGAAGCCGAGAATATCTTTGAAAAGGAGTAAAGCGATTTCTCGGCAGCTGAATATAAATTGGTATTTATACTTTTTTCGGCTTCAATAGGGTCAAAATGAGTTAAAGCGTCATCAGGTTTAATACCTAATTTTGTACCTGCAAGTTTAAGATTATCATATTGTTTATTTAACCTGTCCAGTTGTTCTGATTTTGCGATCCGGTTACTGAGCTTGGACAGTTCTTTTACTATTTTATTCGAATCGGCTATAAACTCGTCACTTAAGTCGTCATCGTTAGAATAACAAAATATATCTAAAGAAGTTCCAAGAATATTAACAGACTTGGCTGTTGGATACTCTTTATCAAATTGCAGACTACTATTCAAATCTGAGACAATCTGCTCAAACCTATTTTTAACTTCCGGAGGAAATGTATTAATTTCCTCTGAATAGGTTTGTAATAAAGACGCTATATCGTTATTAATAAGCTGTTTCTGAGATGTTACCACATTATAAATAATATCAGCAGATGTTTTATTGTTTTTATAAATATCATTATCAGGGTTTATTTTTGCAAGATCATCCAAAAATGCTATGCGTTCTTCATAAAACCTGTTTTCAGCTTCAAGGTAGTCTTCTCTATCATTTATTTCATCTACTTCGTATTCATCATTGTCCTCTTCATTTTCGTTAATGTTATTATCATTTGAGTTGTTTTCGGAAGGGTTGATCATATTTTCGATAAACTCTTCCATCTCAAATTGTTCAATATCCTCTTCCATAGTCGTTGGGTACGAATGTGTCTCTTCTTTAACCTTTATTTCCTGCTCTTCCTTAAGCTTTTTCTCTTGCTCTTCCTTAAGCTTTTTCTCCTGTTCTTCTTTAGCTTTTCTTGCCTGTTCTTCCTTAGCCCTTTTTTCCTGTTCTTCTTTAGCTTTTCTTGCCTGTTCTTCCTTAGCCTTTTTTTCCTGTTCTTCTTTAGCTTTTCTTGCCTGTTCTTCTTTAGCTTTTCTTGCCTGTTCTTCTTTAGCTTTTCTTGCCTCTTCTTCCTTAAGCTT
>JAILOD010000189.1 GCA_024691015.1 Lachnospiraceae bacterium | reverse complement strand
TCTTATGTGATATATCAATATTATCAAGTTTATCCTGAACCAGGTTCAGATGAGCCTTATAATCGTCCCTGTGTTTGCAGGACAAATAAAATGTATCGGATTCCGATCTGCATATGATCGATGCGTCATCAATAAATGTTTCCATCAATGTATCCGCGATATACTTAAGTATGCGGTCTCCCTCTTCATGACCGTAAAGCTCGTTCACAAGTCTGAAATGATCCACATTAAAAACAAGCGCGTCCCTTTTATTTAACGGTTCAAGCTCCTCTATCTGTTTAACATACTCATAAAAGAAATTTCTTGAGTACAGACCGGTCAGTTCATCCTTCTCCGTTGATCTTATGATCTTCTGATCTTCATAAAGTTCAATGATCCTTTCACATCTTGCCATTATCACTTCAGGCATATCATAAGGTTTTTTGATAAAGTCGGCAGCCCCGAGTTTTATACTTTTTACCTCTGCATTCTTTTCCGCCGTCAATACTATGACCGGTATGTATTTATATTTTTCTTCCTTTTTCAGCGTAGACAAAAGTGTATAACCATCCATAACAGGCATCATAAGATCCAGCAGTATAAGCGAATATGGCTGTTCGGAGGCCTTTATCATGTCATAGGCTATCTGCCCGTTTTCAGCATAAGAAACATCATATTCATCCTCAAGTATAAATCCGAGTATGTCACGATTTACAGCTTCATCCTCCACTATAAGAATGCTGCGCTTCAAACCGGTGTGTTTTCTGAAATTTTCCATTACTTATCCCTCTTTCTCAGTTCTTGTTTTTATATTGAGCCAATGTCTGTTTTAAAAGATCTATATTTATCGGTTTTGCCAGATGCGTGTTCATACCGGCTTCAATACATTTTTTTGCATCATCGGCAAAAGCATCTGCAGTCATCGCTATAATCGGTATGACAGCCGCGTCACTCCTCTTCATCGTTCTTATGACACCCGTGGCTTCAAATCCATTCATGTGCGGCATTCTCAGATCCATCAGTATGGCATCATAATATCCCTCCTCTGAGGCTTCAAATTTCTCAACCGCAAGCTTACCGTCTTCTACCCAGTCAACCTTTACACCGTTTTCCTCAAGTATCATTGTTGCTATTTCAGCATTGATCTCATTATCTTCGGCCAGCAAAATGTTCAGTCCCGAAATATCAGTTTCAGAAGGATCGATATCATCCTCAATTATATCATGTACATCTCTCTCCCCGTCATATTTTATCAGTTCATGATACAAAGTTGATTTAAACAGCGGCTTTGGTATAAACCCGTTTATTCCCGCATCTCCGGCCTCCTGTTCTATCTCCGCCCAGTCATAAGCAGATATAAGATTTATCGGAACAGCATCTCCCAGTCTTTCCCTGAGTATTTTAGCCGTTTCAATGCCATCCATATCATCCATCTTATAATCAATAAGTATGGCAAAGAACGGATCGTTATCCTTATCCGCCTCTATCGCGGCCTTTATCGCATCCTTTCCGCTGAGACAGTACCTTGGCTTTGTTCCAAGTTCTTCAAGTGACAATATCGCAGACTTACAAAGATCCTCGTTATCATCCACCACCAGGATCTTCCACTCCGGAAGATGCATATCGGAAACGTTACCCTTTACTGTTTCAAGATCAAGGATAACATGGAAAGAAGTTCCTTCACCCGGAGTGCTCTTAACCTCAATACTTCCTCCCATGGCTTCTACTATATGCTTCGTTATCGTCATACCAAGGCCTGTGCCCTGTGTTTTATGTACTCTTCTGTTATCCTCTCTCTCAAATGCCGTAAAGAGCTTTTTCTGGAATTCCTCTGTCATTCCCATCCCGTTATCCGCCACGATAAGATGAGTTTTAACATGATCCTCTTTTTCAGATGGCTCCTGATAAAGGCTTATCGAGATATTACCACCCTCAGGGGTGAATTTTACGGCATTGCTGAGAAAATTAAGCAAAACCTGATTAATCCTTACCCCATCACAGTATACATTTTCAGCTATTATATTGCTGATAAAAATATCAAAGTTCTGTTTTTTGGTTCTTAGCTGCGGTCTTATTATCTCACAGATCGTCTCCATTGTTACTCTTAAGGATAAAGCTTCCAGGCTTAAGGTCATCTTTCCGCTTTCTATTTTAGACATATCAAGAACATCATTGATAAGCCCAAGAAGATGTTTACCGGAAAGATCTATTTTGTGCAGACAATCCTGAACCTTTGCCTTATCATCCAAATGATCCTCTGCTATCGCAGCCATACCTATTATAGCATTCATCGGCGTACGGATATCATGACTCATATTGGAAAGAAACTCACTCTTGGCCTGATTTGCATGCACAGCCTCTTCTCTGGCTTCAAAAGCTGCCTTTCTGGCTTCTTCAGCTTCAGCATAGGCTTCTTCGGTTTCTGCCATTGCCGCCTCAGCCCTGTCTCTTGCATTCATAGCCTCATCTGTTGCAGCCTGAGCCTCTTCCATGGCGGCATGAGCTTCTTCTAAAGCTTCTTCCGTCTCTGCCTTTGATTTTTCAAGGTCACTTACCTGTTTTCTTGTCATTTTAAGATATGCGGAAAACAGCACCAGCATCGCTAATGCAAGCACAGCCATCGAAAGTATCATTCCCTTAGACCTTGATGCTGTCATCTCACTTATCATCTGATCCAGAATCCCATAAGGGATTATCGAGATAAGATACCAGTTACTCCCTTCAAGTGAAACACCGTATATACTTCTTCTTTCGCTTATTCCGTTTTCCGGATCGATATATGTAGTATTCAGAAAGAATTCACTTTCTGATTCAACAGCGGCTTTGAGCTTTTCGACAGCTTCTTCCGTGCTCATATTGACAGGCTTGGCATGATCCCTGAACTTACTATAATAGTCTTCACCAGTTGAATCAGCATTTCTAAGTACATATGTTCCGTTTTTTCTGATTATGTGAAAGTAAACAAGATTATTTTCGCTTTTAAGATTCATAACCTCCTTAAAGCTCAGATCTGATTTGCACCACAGAAAGCCTATACTATCATTACCGTTTGACATTTTAACAGACAGGGGCGAAGCATAGATTATAAGCTGTTCATCATCGTGCCATCCACCGGTAACAACCTCTTCACCGTTTTTCATGCTTTCTGTCAGATATTCTATATCACCAAAATCCGAAATATCCGTTCCGTACAGGACCTCAATATTTCCTTCTTTGTCTATCAGCGCAGAAGATTCAAGATCCTGAAAGCCGGCATATTTCTCTACTATTTCCTGCATCCTTCCGGAACCGATGTCAGCATTTCCTCCGGTTATTTCCTCCTTCAGCGCATTAAGCTGTCCAAAGCGGATACCCTTAACAACTGAATACCTGTCAAGCTCTTCACCCACTATCCCCTTAAGATGAACCTCTGCGATCGATCTTATATCATTCTCGGTCTGTTTATTCATAAATCCGTAAAGGTTCAGGAATATGAGTAAAGATAATATGATTATCAGTACAAAGCCTGCAATAATATATTTTAATTCTTTTTTCATGTTGATGATTTCTCCAAAAAAAAGGATTTACGAAGCCGGAAATAAAGATTATCATTATCCGGCTGATTCGTATTGAATATTATAATGATTATATCATATTTAAAATCTGTTTTCCTTAATAAATTACGGAAATTAGCAAATAAAAAACCCCTGATAAACAAAAAAAAAATCGAGTAGGGCGGAATTAACCGCCCTCTCACACCACCGTACATGCCGTTCGGCATACGGCGGTTCAACATAACTTAAAAGCGTGACGCTCGGTGTAATAGTCGAGACAACATATGAGCCCTGCTTTAGTAAGGACTTCTTTGGATACCGCTCGACTTAAGCATGATTTTGTGGCTACGAACTGGTAATGGTCGCCCCATTGTGATGTACGCTTTGCCCAGTAAGGGGCGACACCCAATTTACGTAATCCC
>JAILOD010000186.1 GCA_024691015.1 Lachnospiraceae bacterium | reverse complement strand
GCACCCTTTGTAAAGTATGTAACAACAAAGTCATCCATTGAAAGCGTGATCGCCATTATCATACCGCTTACAATTCCGGGCATTATCTCCGGCAGAACCACCTTTATAAAGGCATAAAAAGGCCCCGCACCTAAATCCAGTGCGGACTCATACACGCTGAAATTAACGCTCCTGTATTTGGGATAGATCGAAAGGAAGCAATAAGGAATATTAAACGTTATATGCGCCAGTAATATACTTGCAAATCCGAGCCTGAAAAATGTCGATAAAAGCAGCATCAAAATGATACCGGTAACGATATCGGCATTCAGCATCGGGATATCCCCGAAGCCCGTTATCACCTTTCTGGGCACATAATGCATTTTTGTCATACTGATAACGGCCAAAAGTGCGATAATCGTCGCAATTACCGATGACAGAAGCGCGATCACAAGCGTATTCCTGAGTGCGTTTAATATGGTTGAATTTGCAAACAGGCTTGTATACCATTCAAGCGTAAAGCCACCCCATACCGAACGTGAAAGCGAAGCATTAAATGATAGGCCTATAAGCGTAAATATGGGAATATACAGGAATAAAAAGATTATTCCGACATAAAATTTCATAATAAATTTTTTCATCCGTCATACCTCGTCGATGCTTTTTTCATCATCTGAAGCAGGTTTGGGCATAAGACGGATATTGAAGGGATCTATCTTTATCCCTACTTCGCTGCCGGGTTCCGTACTCTTTGTTGAACGCACTATCCAGTCGAAGCCACCGGCCTCAACCTTCATTTCATAGTGAACTCCTTTGAAGATGATACCCGCAACAACGCCATCTATGGTTCCTTCGCCCTTTTGACAAAGCACCACATCCTCGGGACGGACCACAACATCGACAGCACTTCCGGGATCAAAACCTTCATCCGTACAGTCAAAGGAAACACCCAGCATTTCCACGTGGGCTTTATCTATAACCTTGCCGTCCATCATATTGGCATCGCCCACAAACTTTGCGACAAATGCATTGTCAGGCTCGTTATATATGTCTACGGGAGTACCTATCTGCTGGATATAGCCCTGATTCATGATAACAATGGTATCGGACATGGTAAGAGCTTCATCCTGATCATGTGTTACATAGACAAAGGTAATACCAAGCTCTTCCTTAAGACGGATAAGCTCGAGCTGCATGGACTGACGGAGCTTAAGATCGAGTGCTCCCAAGGGCTCGTCAAGAAGCAGGACCTTGGGCTCGTTCACAATAGCCCTTGCTATTGCAATACGCTGCTGCTGTCCGCCTGAGAGCGTATCGGGATAACGTTTTTCATAGCCGTCAAGATTTACAAGCTTTAGAGCATATTTTATCTTATCTCTTATGTATTCTTTTGATTTTTTCTTGATCTTCAGACCAAAAGCTATATTCTCTTCAACACTCATATGCGTAAAAAGAGAATATTTCTGAAATACGGTATTTACTTCCCTTTTTTCGGGTGGTAAAGAAGTGATATCACGCCCTTCAAAAAACACCTGCCCTACATCAGGCGTTTCAAAGCCTGCAATGATACGAAGAGTTGTTGTCTTTCCGCAGCCGGACGGACCGAGAAGAGTTACAAACTCATTTTCTCTGATGTAGAGATCCATCTCATCGATGATACGGGTTCCGTCAAAATCCTTGCTGATGTTTTTGAGTTCCAGAAGTTTTGAATTGTTACGAATGTCTGCCAATTATTTCTCCCCTTATAAATTATAATATAATGCCGCTACTTGCTCGGCATAATGAAGGCACTCCCTCCTGCGATCTTCCCCGATCCGATAGTTCCTCCCGGGTTAGTCCGGTCAAAATCCGAGGTTGCCATATCATCCTCTGTGTTAATATATGCCCTTCCGTTTCTAATACGCCCTTCACCCTTATTCAGAGCGGTTTGAGTATTTGTTGTATTTAAGCTTTTCTGTGTGCCGTCGGCCGAAACCGCGTTTGATGAAGCAGAATCCGACGAGGCGCTGCTTCCGGTATCCTTATCTTCCTTCGATTCCTCAACCTCCTGAATGGCCTGAAGCTTCTTATCCTTTGAAACCTTGATGATACTGTTTCCGGATGCATCTTTAACAAGCTCCATCTGGGCTACGGTTTTTTCAAGATCAACCTTGCCGCCCATCTTGTACATCTTTATATTGGAGGCACAACCGTAATATGCCGAAGGATCAACCTCAATGATGTCGGGCGTTTCGGCTGCTATCAGCCTTAAATTATAATCATCCCTGAATGCATACTGCCTGATCGCCGTAACGGAATTGGGCAAAAATACGGCTTCAAGCGCTTTTGCATTGGCTATGGACAGTGGCGTTAGAACCCCTACGCTGTTGGAGATCCGTAAATATTTCAAATGCTCGGTTCCCCAGAATGCATAAGGCCTTATCTGCTCTACCGAGAAAGGCATGACATATTTGGCATCCTCTCTCCCTGCTGCATAGCAGATCAGTATTGTTGAATTCTTATCATACAACATTCCGTCATTTGTGAAAAGATAGGAATTTTTTCCGGAAATATCAAATTCCTTAAGTGACGTATTTCCGGCAAACGCACCGTCTCCGATGGTTCTTAAACTGTAGCCGATATTTACTTTTGTAAGGGATTTACAATTGGAAAAGCAGCTTTCTCCGATAGACGAGACACTGTCTGGAATTGTCAGAGTTTTCAGGGCTGTGCAGTTATAAAAGGAACGCGCCCCAATTTTGGTGACCGTGGTGGGAATGGTCACTTCTTCGAGAGTCGAATCGTTCATAAAGGCTTCATCCGCGATCGCCGTAACCTTATCCGGAATGACAACACTTGTAGCGCCATTCCTTACGGAATAGCGCGTAAGCACTCCGTTTTTAATTGTCATATCCCCTGCCGCAGCCACTGCGCCGGGCTTTGTGAAGAAGATTACACAAAGCACGGCTAATATAAGGCCGGACAGGGAAATGATCCATTTT
>JAILOD010000154.1 GCA_024691015.1 Lachnospiraceae bacterium | reverse complement strand
CAATAAGACTGAATGAATTCATGCTCCCTATTTTATTAAAGTAAACCCCTGCCGTCAAATATATATTTACACAATTTTTATGCCGGATTTTTCAAAAAATGTGCCTTTTTGATCAATTCTTATCATATTAAAATCAACCGCTCAACTTAAAGCTCACATGCCCGCACTTTTCATTTACCCCATAAAAATGTTATAATCCTTACAGTCCACTGTAAAAATACTGATTTTGAGGTTACAATGACCAAGTATGAATTCTTAAATGACTTAAAAACCGCTTTGTATGACAACGTCAGCGGCCAGGTCATATCCGAAAATATGGAATACTACGAATCCTATATTGATGGAGAAATAAGAAACGGAAAGACTGAGGCACAGGTAATGGAAATGCTGGGTGATCCTCGTCTTATAGCCCGCACCATTATAGACACCAGCGGCAGCCGCAATATCAACTCAACCTATGCAGATGAAAGCTGGGAAGAGCCCGCCGGCTCCGAAAAGAAAACCGGTCCCTTTAAAAAATCCAAAAAGACTTCCGGCAACAAGTCTGAAAAGAAATCCTTCTCCGAAAAAATGGATCATTTTTTCAACAGTCCCAAAATGCTCAGTGCAAGGATCGTACTTATAATCGCTTTGGTTCTTATTCTGATCCTGCTCCTGTTCATTTTCTTCCTTACGGCAGTCGGGTATTTTATCTATGTTTTCTGGCCTGTTTTATTGGTTTTACTATTGATAGTACTAATAACCGGTGGCAACCGGCGCGTATAAAAGGTTTTAATTTCTTTAGATTTATTTATAGATTTTTAATTGATTTAAACATTTATTAGTGTTAATATACGTTTGTGTTCGGGGATTCCCCTTCAAGAGTTCCTGACACGATAACCCCTTATTAATTATTTATACTCCCCTCATTATGGACCGTGTAACCCCACGGTCCATAAACTTTTTTAGCAATCAAGCAGGGAAGACGTAGTCGCACCCTACTCGCCCCGCAAGCCGCCGGTCGGCTTCAGCCGACAATTTTCCTCTCGGCGGCTCTGCGATAATAAACGGGCCTGTTGTTTAACAGGCCCGTTTATTGTTTCTAAATATCACCTTTTACCATCCGATGACAAGCCGTAACAGCTTATCCTTTAACAGCTCCCATGGAAACACCACCTACGATATTCCTTGAAAGAAGGAGGTAAACCAGAATTACCGGGAATATGGAGAAGGCTATCATAACGTATACCTGTCCCATATCAAACTTTAAGAAATCCGCACTTCTGAGCTGAGCTATAAGAACAGGCAGAGTTTTCTTTTTATCGTCATGGAGGATAAGAGCGGGTGTGAAGTAATTGTTCCAACTGCTTACGAAGGTAAAGATTGCCTGAACCGCTATAGCCGGTTTCATAAGAGGAAGGACGATCGTATTAAATATCCTGAATTCCCCGGCTCCGTCTATCCTTGCTGCTTCCAGAAGGGAAAGCGGAAGTGTGCTCTCCATATACTGCTTCATATAGAAGAATGTAACAGGTGCCGCGATCGCAGGAACAATGAGCGGGATAAAATTATCTTCCAGCTTCATCTTGCTTACCAACTGTATAAAACCAAGTGCAGTAACCTGTGTAGGGATCATCATTACCATCATTATAAAGGTAAACATTGCTTTCTTCGCTTTAAACTCATAAGCATGAATGGCAAATGCTGTCATTGTCGAAAAATATGTACTCAGCACCGCCGCACAGCCC
This sequence comes from Lachnospiraceae bacterium, assembly GCA_024691015.1. Lineage (GTDB taxonomy): Bacteria > Bacillota > Clostridia > Lachnospirales > Lachnospiraceae > NK4A144. The sequence goes on along the minus strand of JAILOD010000154.1, from coordinate 4,462 downwards.
GCAACGATAACGCTGTTTATCATACCGTTAACGATCGGTATTGTTGAATGGTACAGATTTGTCCAGTTGGTTAAAAGAAACGTACTGGGGATAGGTGTAAATCCTGTTGTCAGCTCTGCGTGCGATCTGGTTGCATTTATAAGAAGTACGTAAAACCAGATAAGACACAGAACACTCATAAAGATAAGAACTATATATGCTATAACACGACGGCTCTTCAAGCCCATACCGCCTTTATTTTCGTATTGTTCCATTTTTCCTCCTCCTTATCAGTTCTGCTTATTGGAAACCCTGTATACGATAAGACTTAAAACGCCGGTTATGATAAACAATATAACCGAAAGCGCACCGGCCATTCCGTAGTTCTTACTGAACAGGTGTTTATTCAGGTACATTATCAGAGTCATAGATGACCTTACCGGATCACCGGTACCATTGGTTAAGATCTGAGGAACATCGAACATCTGCAGACCGCCGATCAAAGATGTAATCAATACATAAACCAGAATGGGACGAAGCAGCGGAAGCGTGATCTTGTAGAAAACCTGGGTTGCCGTAGCTCCGTCAACCTGGGCTGCCTCGTAAAGAGATGTATCAATTCCCATCATACCGGCCATCAAAAGGATTGTAGTATTTCCAAACCACATTATGAAATTCATAAAACCTACCAGGATCCTTGTGGACCATACATGGCTGAAAAAGCTGTAAGGCGCTGCAATGATACCAAGTTGCATAAGTATTGAGTTTACGGGACCGCTGTCTGAAAACAGGGTGAAGAACAGCATTGAAAATGCCGAAGCCATTATAAGGTTGGGAAGATATATAACGGTTTTGAAAAATCCCTGCGCCTTAAGCCTGAGCGCCGGATCCGAGAACCAGGCTCCCAAAAGGAGTGATACAACAATCTGTGGAATGAAGCCCAGTATCCACATGATCAGTGTATTCTGGGTGTAGGTCCATATATCCTTATCCGAAAGAAGCTTGGCGAAATTTGCAAGCCCTATGAAGTTGGGACCTATCTGATTAAGACCCGACCTGTAATTCTCAAAAAAGCTGTTGTAGATCGTGCTGATGAGCGGGATCAGCTGAAAAACCAGATATACAACTACAAAAGGGATCAGAAAGATGTACCCCCATCTGTTGTACTTCATTACACTGCTCGTTTTGGATTTGTTCATTTCCTATTATCCCCCTTTGCAGGTTTTCTTTTTCATCATTTAAAAGTCCACAGATGATCTTTTTACATCAAAAGACCGCCTGTCGATCTTTAATTTTTTTAAACTGCCTGCCCGGAATAACCGGACAGGCAAGAATATAAATATTGTTTTCTATCTGATATTATCAGTGTGTAAGCTCGGGATACTTCTCCTCAACTGCCTTGTAGAAGAGCTCAAGAGCCTCTTCCTTTGTAGCGTTTCCGTCAAAGTAGTTCTTCATAGCGTTCTGGAATTCTTCGTTACATCCCTGATCATATGCTGAGATGTTTGAAAGATCGATCTTGTCTGCACCTGCACAGTACATAGCAAGAGGATTCTGTCCGCCGAGAACCTTGCTTGAATATGATGTATCTGCTGCCATAGCTTCCATAGCGGGCTTATTGTTAACGAAATCGTTATCAGCCTTAACTATATCTGTCATGATCTGCTCGTTTGTTGTAAGCTGTCTCATAATGTCTGCAACGAGTGTAGGGTTGTCTGTGCCTGCTGCACCAACGATCCAGGTACCGCCCCAGTAGAAGCCCTGAGGTCCTTCTGTTGCTCCCCAGCCACCAGCGTTTGCGATCGAGCCTTCTGTATCTGCTGCCATTGAGAAATCAACGAACCATGCGGGTCCAAAGTAACAGAATACCTTTCCTTCGGGATAGAAGCCCTTGCTCCAGTCATCTGACCAAAGATCATAAGTCTTTGTCTCGCCTGCATCAACAAGCTCCTTGGAATCATCAACCCACTTCATAAGGTTGTCATCGATAGTGATCTTTCCGTCTGTAACCCACTTTGATGTAACATTGTTTGAATATACACGATAAGAATCATTTACGGATGACATTACAGAATAGCCCTTGTCCTTAAGCTCTTTAGCTGATGCGTTGAAGGTTGCCCAGTCAGAGAACTTCTTCTGAACCTCTGCGGGATCGTCCGAACCGAATACTTCTTTTGCAATATCGCGGCTGTAGATCATAACACCGGGACATCCCTGCCATGAAACACCCTTAAGATTTCCGTTTGAATCGGTAACGATATCCTTTGTGTACTTGTACTGGTTTGCAAGCTCTGCATCTGTAAGACCAAGGTCTTTAACAGGCATTGCAAGCTCTGTATCTACATACTTTAATGCGTAATCAGCCTCTACAAGGAAGATATCGATTTTATCGTCTGCTGATGCATCTGCCTGCTTGAGAAGATTCTCATCGAGGTTGTTCTGATAAGCATTGTCCTGGTTAGGTGTGATGTTCCACTTTACGGTTACATCGCCGATCGTTCCGCTTGTAGCATCTGTCTCAGTGTATCCGGGATAGTGATCAGTAAGTCTGGTCTTGAATTCTTCATTCCAGCAGTAGATGTTGAGAACCTTACCTTCATCGCCGGCTGCCGGTGCTGCTGCATCTGCTGCTGCGTCTGCTGCAGGAGCTGCTGCGTCTTCTGCGGGTGCTGCCGTATCTGCTGCGGGTGCTGCTGCGTCTGCTGCTGCGTCTGCTGCAGGAGCTGCTGCGTCTGCCGCAGGTGCTGCTGCGTTAGCTCCGCAACCAGCTGCCAATGCTGCTACCATCGCTGTACTGAGTAGAACACTTAAGATTTTCTTTTTCATTTTAACCCTCCTAAAAATTATGTTGAAATTTTTGGTTTTCTATATTTTTACTGCCTGAAGCAGTATAAATACCTTGAATGATCCTTCTATTTTATTTTTTTTACGGTTTCACCTTTTATAAGCTTTCCTTCTATTAAGATCCTTTCTACTATACTGGACTTCGGTCTTTCTATCGAGGTGATAAGCTTTTGTGCGGCTACGCTGCCGAGTTTCTCGGTATCCTGTTTGAAGGATGTGACCGCCGGCTTTAAAACCATCGCGATCCCCAGTCCGTCATATCCCGCAACCGATATATCTTCCGGTACACTTAAGCCTTTTTCCTTAATGGCATTTAAGCCTCCTATCAAGGAGTAATCATCCGAATAAAGAATGCAGGTGGGCGGATCTTTGAGTTCCAGCAGCTCATTTGTATATTTGTAGCTTTCTTTTGTATCTCTGTACTTTCCCGCTTTTTGAAGATCGTAATCCGGCGCAATGCCCCTGACCTCTAATGTATGATTGAAACTTGCCAGCCGGTTTCTTGTAACCGAAGTATCATCTCCGTGTATATAGGCTATTCTTGTATGCCCCATATCACAAACATAATCCGTTAGTTCTCTCATACCTTCAACGTTATCCGATACAACCGATGTTTTCATTTCGAAACTGTGATCTATGGTGACTACCGGGATCTCGCTTCTGACCAGTTCTATTACCTGGGGATCCTCAAAATCCACACAAGCTATCACAACTCCGTCAACTCCTCTGTATCTTCCATGCTCGAGATATGTCATTGTCTGGTGCTCTTTGTTACAGTTGATGAAGGTTATATCATAACCGTTCTCTTCTGCTGTTACTTTAAAACTGTCCAATACGTTGGCAAAATAATCGTGTTTAAGACCGCTTCTGGCTGCATCCACAAATAGAACTCCGAGATTATGTGTTCTGTTTGTTTTAAGAGCTCTTGCAGAGGAATTGGGTAAATATCCCATCTCTCTTGCAACCCTTTGAATTTTTATTTTTGTTTCCGCGCCTATATCGCTGTGATCGTTCAGTGCCTTACTTACTGTTGCAATTGACACTCCGCATTTAAGCGATATGTCTTTCATTGATACCATCCGGTGTTCCTTCGTTATTAAAATAAAAACTGAAAACCATATCCTGTTAACGAATCTTATGAACCTGAAATAGTGATTGCCAACTCCTTAAACGTTTTCGTGATTTGAGTATATTACACTTTTTATATTTTGGCAAGCATTTTTTTAATTTTGTTGTGAATTTTTACTCAACCAATTTTATAAATCACTTAAATAATGCGAAAATTTACCATATATACACACATTGTTAATTTATTCAGCCGTTATCTTCCATTTATCACTTAATCATTTTCGTATAAACAATTCACAATAACCTGTTTGTTTATTTGTTTGAATTGACACCTTAATTTCGCCGATATACGCTTGACTTTTGAAGATATCCCCCACTATAATATCTCCAAGGCGTTTTTCGTCATTTCGCTTAAACGTTTTCGAGATTTTGCGAAATTATACCACACATACAGGAGGATAAATATGAAATACGGTTATTTCGATGACAAGAACCGCGAGTATGTTATTACTACTCCGCAAACGCCACTTCCCTGGATCAACTATCTGGGTACAAAGGATTTCTTTTCACT
>JAILOD010000070.1 GCA_024691015.1 Lachnospiraceae bacterium | reverse complement strand
CCCCTATATTAATTGCAAGTTATTTAAATGTATTGTTTACATAATATTTCCAATATATTCTTCTTTCATCCCTCCTCTTCTCCTATTCTTTTCTCTCCGATTATCTTTATCTCTTTCTCCCCGTCGTCTGTATCATCCTCTTCTTCATCTCTTACAAAAGCCCCCAGTCCTTCCCAGAAAGCATTTATTTCAAATCCTATTTCCTCACTATCACTTATACACATCTCTCTCCAATCCGAAGGGAAAAGGCTGCTGTATCCTTTTTGTGTAAATCTGTTGTCCATAAAGACAGTAACGCCCGTATCTTTTTCTGTTCTTATTACTCTTCCTGCTGCCTGAAGGACCTTATTCATTCCGGGATATCTGTATGCATAGTCAAAACCGTTCGTGCCGGATTTTTCAAAGTAATCCTTTAATAACTCACGTTCCTTTGTTACCATCGGCAATCCCGTACCAACTATCAGGGCCCCGATCAGAGAATCCTCCTTCAGATCTATGCCTTCCGAAAATACACCACCCAGTATGCAGAAGCCAACCATTGTGTTTTCGGTCCTGCTGTTGTTGAAGTTCATCAAAAACTCATTTCTTTCTTTATCGTTCATGGATTGCTCCTGCTTAAGCATCAAAAGCTCCGGTTCGGCATATTTATCCGAGAATACATCATACACCTCTTCCATAAAGGCATAGGAAGGAAAAAATATCATATAATTTCCGATCTTCTGTGATACAATTTCTTTAATAGCACATGCTATCAGATCGTACATTCCCGGTCCTCTCTTTTTATAAAGAGAGCTTACATCATCAACTATAAATCTTCCGCATTTGTTGCAATCAAAGGAAGACTGTGCATACACCGTATAATCGTTCATATCGCCGCTTATAAGGTCTATATAATACTTAACGGGCAAAAGTGTGGCCGAGAAGAATACAGCCGGTGAATCGCCCACACAGCTCATAAGATTTTTAGACGGATTAACACATAAAAGCTTTATCTTAACGCCTGTATCATTCCGTTCAATATAGTTTACATAATTATCGTCAAACAGCTCATAGATATTTGAAAACCCGCTCAACCGAAAATAAAAGTTTAATACGTCCTCATCCTCAAATATAAATCTGAGCTTCTTGTCATCCAGCATTTCGGTAAACAGCGTCAGTGCCCTGGATACGTGCTTCATCAGCCTGTCAAGCTCCACATCACGCGCAAATTGACCGTATTGGGCACTTAACGCAGTAAGCTCTGTAACAATGCGCTGCAGCACTGCAGAGGCCGTAGAAGGGATTCTGGAGTGCACAGAAGCCTCCTTAGACATCCTCCTGATCTTCTTTCTTGCATTTGCCACTTCAAAAAGATGAAGCTCTTCGCTATACATCTCTCTGCCGCGTTCAACAAGGTTATGAGCCTCATCAACCAATAACACATGTTTTATCTTATTGTCCGGACTGAAATATTTTCCGAGTGTTACACCCGGATCAAATGCATAATTATAGTCGCAGACCACGCCATCAGCGAATTCCACCATATCTGTTGCCAACTCATACGGGCAAACTTTATAATCCTGCGCCACCTCCAAAAGGGTATTGGAATCCCATGAATCATAGTTTGTCAGAAGGTCAAATTCCGCTTCATTGATCCTGTCAAAATGTCCGTTGGCATACGGACACTTATCAGGATAACAAGTGGTTTCTTCATTGAGACATAATTTTTCACGAGCCATTATATTAACGCTTTTAAACTTAAGCCCCTTTTCCCGCATAGCTTCATAAGCTTCGACTGCAACATTTCCTGTTACGTTTTTTGCCGTCAGATAAAAGATCTTCTCCAGATGCTGCCGCCCCATGGCTTTAACCGAAGGAAAAATAACGGATAATGTTTTTCCAACACCTGTAGGAGCCATTAAGAACAGCCGTTTTTTCAAATATATGGTCTTATACACCTGTTCCGCCAGCTCCTTCTGACCCTTTCTGTACTTATAGGGAAAGCCGATCTCTTCTGCAGACTTGTTCCTCTGAAACCTCCACTCTACCAGAAAATCCGCCCATTTTTTATATTCTCTCACGAGCTCGTCAAAATAAAAGATGATCTCTTTTCTGGTAAATCCGTAATGAAAGAACTTTACCTCGTAGCTGTCCATATTACAGTATGTCATCCTGACATTAATTTCGCTCAGATCGGTATTTTTGATATACATGGCCGCATAACATTTAGCCTGAGCCAGATGGACCGGTTCACTGTCCTCCATAAGATTTACATCTCTGTACACGCCTTTGATCTCATCTATGGTAATACCATCTTCCCCATCTATTATTCCGTCGGCCCTGCCCTCAATAACCAGCTCATAGTTATCAAAATCAAAGCTCTCCTTTAAAGGAACCTCCGAAGTATAACCTTCTCCGCCCATGCTCTGAAGCTTCCTGTGGATAGTTCCTCCCATAAGAAGCGCATCTTCACTTTTAACTCCTCCGCTGCGTCTGTCGATGCTTCCGCTTCTTTTCAGAAACTCAACAAGACGCCTTACGGAAACAGATACCTTGTTATTCATCAATATCCTTTTAAATAATCAATTGTTTATCTGCAGGATCCATATCTTGTATGCCAAACACGTATGCCTGGTGTACAGGCCCGTAACCACGCAGCAGTGTGCGTGACTCGGAACTGAACAGTAACCCAAATACCTATATGCGAAAAAGGCCGGATAAATATAGTATTTATTCGGTCTTTTTAGCTCATATAAAATTGCGATTTTTCAACTCATATCTGCACTCTGACAATTTCACGACCCCGATCACAGCAGATATATCCCGGCCTTTTCAGCTTCTCTTCTGTCTTCATCTCTCCATACCGTACTCTGCACTTCACCGATATGGGCTTTCCTCAAGAAGAACATGCATATCCTGGACTGTCCTATTCCGCCTCCTATGGTCTGGGGTAATTCCCCGTTAATAAGTGCCTTCTGGAATTCCAGCTCTGCCCTCTCCGGACAGCCGGCCTTTTCAAGCTGCGATTTAAGTACCTTCTCGTCTACCCTTATACCCATGGAAGAAACCTCGAATGCACAGTCAAGAACAGGATAATACAAAATGATATCACCGTTAAGAGACCAGTCATCATAATCCGGAGAACGACCGTCGTGTTTCTCCCCGGAAAGCAGCTTGTCACCTATACCGGAAACAAAAATAGCTCCTTTTTCTTTTGCATATTCCCTCTCCCTCTGCTTTGGCGTGAGCGAAGGATACTTATATTCAAGCTCCTGTGCCGAAATAAACGTAATATTGTTGGGAAGCAGCGATTCCAGGAAATTATATCTTCTGAGGAAATAATCCTCCGTATCTCTCAGAGCCCGATAAACCTGATTTACAACGGTAACAAGCATCTCGTAGTTCCTGTCTCTTTTTTCGATAACCTTTTCCCAGTCCCACTGATCCACATATATCGAATGAAGATTGTCCGTATCCTCATCTCTTCTTATGGCTGTCATATCGGCATAAAGGCCTTCACCGGCTTCAAAACCGTACTGTTTAAGGGCATATCTCTTCCATTTTGCAAGTGACTGAACTATCTCAACGACCTTACCGCCTTCCTTTATATCAAAGCTTACAGGCCTTTCAACCCCGTTAAGATTATCGTTTAGTCCGCTTTCGGGCCTCACAAACAAAGGTGCCGAAACTCTCGTAAGATTGAGCTCATTCGCAAGAGCTCTCTCAAAGTAGTCTTTAACCTCTTTTATAGCTACCTGAGTTTCCTTTATGTTCATTGGTGACTTGTAATTAGCAGGTATCTGTATTGACATTGTTTCCTTTCTGTGCCAAAAGCCGGCACTGTAAAGATATAATTTTTTAAAACATTTTAATATGACAGGATATCATAGCCGTCTTCCGTTACAACGAGCTGTACTTCCCACTGAGCGGAAAGCGAACCGTCTTCGGTATATATCGTCCAGCCGTTGTCCGCATCCTCGTATATATCGCTTTTACCGGCATTTACCATTGGTTCTATGGTAAAACACATCCCCGGTACCATAAGCATTTCCGTTCCGGGCTTTGATACATAGCTTACCCAGGGCTCCTCGTGGAATTCGATCCCGCAGCCATGCCCGCCGATCTCTTTTACAACGGTATAACCCTTGGACTTGCAGAATTCATTTATGGCCGAACCCATATCTCCCAAAAATCTCCAGGGCCTGACCTCCCTTAAGCCAACCTCAACAGCTTCCTTTACATCTGCCACCAGCTTTTCGGCCTTGGGGTCAACCTTGCCTATCATAAACATCCTGGATGAATCAGAGATATAACCGTTATAGATCGTGGAACAGTCGACATTTATAATATCACCTTCCTTAAGAATGTCATCTCCGGAAGGAATGCCGTGACAAACCTGATCGTTTATCGAAGTACAAACGCTCTTCGGAAAGCCCTCATAATTAAGGGGCGCTGCAATTGCACCGAGTTCTTTTGTCTTTTCGGCAACCCAGTCATCTATTTCCTGAGTCGAAACGCCGGCTTTGATACGTTCTGCAACATAATCAAGTATAGCTATATTTCTCTTACCGCTTTCTCTGATGCCCTCAATATCAGCCTTTGTTTTTATTATCTTATGAGGCGGCACAATATGACCACCGTCCCTGAAGGTGTCTATCTTCTGATCGAAAGCCAAATGACATGACTTATACTTCTTTCCGCTTCCACACCAACAAGGATCATTTCTACCAATTTGCATCATTAACCTCCGAAAAATTCCCACTTTTCAGATTTCCCCTAATAAAATCAACAGTTATTTTTTCTTATTGAAACTGATACAGCCGATCGTACATGAAAGAATTATATAAATAACTGAAGATATTATAATCTTGGGTATATCTAAAGTTGCATAAAACTGGAGATTCTGAAACTGTGGAGTTATCAGGATTTCCCTGATCGGAATAAGGAAGGTCCACCCCACCCCATCCGTACATAACAACATTATAAGCCTGGGAATTAAAATAACGAATATTATAAAAAACAGATATGCTTTCCTCTTATCCTTAAACATGAATAGGAACATATTGCCGAATGATACACCGGTCATCAATAGAGGAAATGCATAACACACGTTCTGGATAAAATCTATGACCACCATTTTATCTATTGTCCCATCATGAATCTGGAACAATGCAGTCACGGCCAAAAACAAAGCAGCTGTTATTATAGTGTATATAAGAAGTAATATGATCTCAGCTGTAAATTTCCCCAGATATCTCTGGGTTGGATTCAAGCCGACAGTAGACCGGTTCCGAAGCTTTTTATCGGGATATGTTTCACCGAAGACAATATCAGCCAAAAAGATACACGTATAATACGGGATCCAGAAAAAACCCTTGGCAAACATTATCAGATTATATGCGTACGTTCCGTCATTAACTCCGTAAAGGAGTTCACGAAATACCGATATGGATAAATTGGCAAGAAGGCAGCCGACAACTATACAAATGAGATAATTGACTGCAAGCCTTCTTTTTATAGCCGCTTTTAATTCATTAAATATATAATAAACCATTTTTAAAAACGATCGTCCATTGAATAGTTTGGAGCTTCCTTTGTAATATGAATATCATGAGGATGGCTCTCACGGAGAGCTGCAGCTGATATTCTGACAAACTTTCCATCTCTTTGAAGTGTTTTAATATCGGGAGCGCCGCAATATCCCATACCTGAACGAAGACCTCCGATAAGCTGGAATACCGTATCTTCCACAGAGCCCTTATAAGGTACACGCCCTTCAACGCCCTCGGGTACCAGCTTCTTTGCTCCCTCCTGGAAATATCTGTCCTTACTGCCGTTTTCCATAGCCGAAATGGAACCCATGCCACGGTAAACCTTGTATTTTCTGCCCTGATAAAGCTCAAATTCACCGGGAGCCTCGTCACAGCCTGCAAACATCGATCCCATCATAACAACGGAACCGCCTGCAGCTATGGCTTTTGTAATATCACCCGAATACTTGATACCACCATCTGCAATTATCGGGATACCGGCTTCATGAGCCACCTTATAGCATTCCATGATCGCTGTGATCTGAGGTACGCCTATTCCGGCAACCACTCTGGTAGTACAGATGGAACCGGGGCCTATACCTACCTTAACAGCATCGGCACCTGCATCGATAAGCGCCTTTGTGCCTTCTCCCGTGGCAACATTTCCCACGATAACCTGAAGATCGGGATAAGCTGCCTTAACCTTTCTGCAGACCTCCATAACATTATTGGAATGACCATGTGCCGAATCCAATACGATACAATCAACCTTTGCTTCCACAAGAGCTGCAACTCTGTCCAGGAAATTGGCCGTCATGCCGATAGCTGCTCCGCATAAGAGCCTTCCCTGATCATCCTTGGCCGATATCGGATATTTGATCTGCTTTTCTATATCTTTTATTGTAATAAGACCTTTAAGATTGCCCTGTGTATCAACAACAGGAAGCTTCTCCTTACGGGCCTTTGCAAGAATCTTCTTAGCCTCTTCAAGAGTAATGCCGACCGGAGCCGTAATAAGTCCCTCACTGGTCATACTCTCGCTTATCTTTTTGGAGTAATCCTCCTCAAATTTAAGATCACGGTTGGTAATGATACCTACAAGCTTCTTACCTTCAGTGATCGGAACACCGGAGATCCTGAATTTGTGCATCAGATCCTCCGCATCCTTTAATGTATCATTGGGAGAAAGATAGAAGGGATCGGTAATAACGCCGTTTTCACTTCTTTTAACCTTGTCAACCTCATCCGCCTGTTCTTCAATAGTCATATTCTTATGAATGATACCGATACCGCCCTG
>JAILOD010000061.1 GCA_024691015.1 Lachnospiraceae bacterium | reverse complement strand
TTATACTGTTCCATTTTTCTTTTGAATCATCCCTTCAATACCGAGTTCGCATAAATGATCTATTTTCTGAGTGATATTCATTGAAGCAAATTCTTCACTACCAGACCATTCCTCCAGATATGACGAACATATACCTGCGATCTTTAATACTTCTGCCCGGTCTTCTTCAGAAAGCTTCTGCGTATATACGGTTATCCTTCCGCCCTCACGGCCGTCCACACCCATAAAGTGGTCAAACCATTTAGCTTCGTACCTTCCGAAGGCCGCATATATGCCGAAAAAATCCGCCATTAATTCATCGTGAAGATTCTGCTTGGCACTGCCGTAATATCTTCTCGTGTAGTAATGCATATATTCGTGTTCTCTTCTAAGGATCATGGATTTTTCGTGCCAGTCAGCATCACCAAGCCCCATCCAGGATGCCGGAACATTACTGTACGGCTTCTTTGAAAGCACAATAAACCGGTTGGTTTTACCGGCTAGAAATGAAGCCCCCTGTTTTTTAACCTCGTCAGTCCACACGCCCTTATAAGCCGCATTTATGACAAAGTGTTCAAAATCATCGGGGTTTCCGAATATGATCATGGGGATTTCACCCGCATAGGAAGAATATATCGAACCCGTGATATTTTCCGGCTCTTTAAAATCCACGGGACGAGACGGAAGGATATGCGAATTGAGAAGGTTTGCCGTATCCTTCTCCGTATCAAACCATTCCTTCCAGACCTCAAGGAAATACTCGTCGTCCTTTGGCTCCTTTTTTTCGGTCAATATGTTACTGATATAATTTTTTACATCTTCAGAATATTCGTTTTTCATAGTAATTCATAGAATATCACAAATCCGCCTTTTGTGCACGTTTTAAGCTCTTAAGTTGTCTGCATAGAGCTACGCAGTGCATGCGTGGCTCTGGAATAAACAGTACCCTTAAGTTACCACTCAAAAGTCGCCCATCTGTCATTGATCTTAGGCAGCAGTAATGCGAAAATCGTTCCGCCGAGACTGTATTTCTTCATTTCTTCGTTAAAACTGTGTTCTTCAACGAGACGAAAACCATCTACAAGATCGGCTATTTCCTGTCCCGAATCGGTTCCGGACATAAACTTTGCCTTTGTATTTTTTACCGTATCATGGTGTTTCTGATTTTTAACCATCATTTTACAATTCTGTTCTGCTATAAGGGTCCCACCCTCCGGGAAATTATTCTTTAAAACCATAAGCAGCTGCCTGATCTGATCCATGGTTAAATACATAAAAAGTCCCTCTGCGATGAACAATGGTTTTTTACCTGTTTTATCCACCGCTTCCTTTACAGGCAGACACCATTCCTCATTAAGAGCATTTCCGGCTATCATTATTTCTCTGTCGTTTTCCTCAAAAGCCTTCTTCCGGGCAGCTATACTGTCGGGAAGATCCAGATTAAACCAGATGATCCTTCCGTTGTCCACACGCATGAATCTGGCATCAAATCCCGCACCGATGTTTACAATAACCTTATCAGGTTCTTTTGCTACGATATCCTTAACCTGCCTGTCCAGCATGATCGTCCGTGCTATTACGCCCTCGTGAGACAGGAATTTATCATAAGGTTTTGTATCCACCTGCAGAGCATCTATGATCTCCACCGCTTTCTTATCCGTGATCCTGGGATTTTTCCTTTTTGTCTCATTGGCTTTTATTGCCAGTGGTATTATCGCTGTTGTTTGTACATCTCCGAGTCTGAGTTCCATTTTATGTCCTCCCTTTGTAAACAGCCTTCTCCTACCGCTTTCCCTGTTAGCATTTGCTAACATTATAGCATGCTTCTTTTTATTTTCAATATAAATATTTGCATTTACCCTCTAAACCGATATCAACACAGAGACAACAATGCAACCTGCCTGCCAACTTCAACTGTTTCGGGTTGCCGTTTTTCTCAAATCACAAGCAACAGTGCAACCTGCCTGCCAACTTCAGCTGTTTCGGGTTGCCGTATTTCTCAAATCACAGGCAACAGTGCAACCTGCTTGCCAACTTCAGCTGTTTCTGGTTGCCGTTTTTCTCAAATCACAGGCAACAGTGCAACCCGCCGCGTTCTCACAATAAAAAAGTATCCCCCGGGATAACCCGGAGAATACTCCCCTCTATTCAAACCCTCCTGCCTCATGAAAGGCAGGGGAATCTGACATATTAAGATCTGTTAAATATTAGAACTGAGGTGTTGCTCCCTCTTCAACTGCCTGTGCAGCGCTTGCAAATTCTTCCTTGGTAATAGGTCCTACAGCAGCGGCTCCTACATCACCCATATCGAGGAGATATCCTTCACCCTGCTCTTCAACAGAGAAAGTTAAAGATGTTCCGTTGTCCTCATCACTGATAGTAAGCATTTCAGGCTGATCCTCATAAGATGTAACATCACCAACCCAGGATCCGCTCTCAGCTGACTCTACGTCTACGAACATTGCGCAGCCAATTGATCCGTCCTGACCGAATGCAAGAAGCATATATGTGTTATCATCATCTGTGATACCTGCATAGAATGTATCGAATGCATCCCAAACACTTGTATCAGCTGCTTCTTCAGTTTCAGTTTCTTCCTCTTCTGCTGCTTCCTCAACAGCCTCAGCCTCTTCATCAACTGCCTCTTCTTCAGCATCAGCCTCTTCCTCTTCTGCTTCAGCTTCTTCCTCTTCAGCTTCTTCCTCTGCTTCTTCGCCGGTTGAAACCTTAGTCTCAGACTTAACCTCTGCGCTTCCGCCGCAAGCTGTAAGAGTAAATGCACCAAGAACACCTACGAGTAATACTGCTAATAACTTTTTCTTCATGTTTCTTCCTCCCTTTTTGCATTTAAAAAAATGCAATAATAAAAATATTATTATATTACGTTATGGATTTTAATGTCAGGTTTGTCGAATGTAAAGTACCCCTATGGCTACCTTGCCTGTTTTTTTAAATCTTTTCATTCGTCATAAAGATACCATTCATCGTCGTTTTCATCGTAATAATAAGTCTCATCGTACTCTTCATCATAAATATAATAGGTGTCGATCTCCTCATCATATAAATATAATAAGCCGTCTTCATCATAGGTGTACCACAGCCCGGATTCATAGTCATATATCCAGTCATCGTCGCTGTCTTCATAATATTCATCCCCGTAATCGTATGCGTAAACTCCACAGCTTCCGTTGCTTATGTTGCAGCCGTACGCATCTTCGTATGCCTGCCAGCCTCCCCAGCTGCTTTCAAAGTCCGAATAAGCATAAAAATCACCGGTACTCTCAGCGTCAACAAAGCTTTCCAGCCACTCAATATAATCCTTGTCCAGTCCAAGTT
>JAILOD010000039.1 GCA_024691015.1 Lachnospiraceae bacterium | reverse complement strand
AGAAATTAGGCGTAAGTGCCGGAAGATATTCCACTATGAAAACCATTGCTGCGGCAAACGGAAACAGTGATGAAGTGCAGTTTTCAGATAACGATATAGAAGAGGCAATGAATGAAAGCGTGGCAGGCCTTGTGAAAAAGGCGGACGTCACACCCCAGACTACAAAAGCCGACAACAGCAAAAAATCAACAACAGCTGAAGAAAAAACCAAGGCAGCCGTTGTTTCATCAAATACAAAGACAACATCACCCTCTGACGTAACGGTTCCGGCTTCGTCTCCGGCACCTCAGGTTACGGTAACCGCATCTGCGGAAGCAGAGGAAGAAGAAAAAGAAGAGGACAAAAAGAAGTCTTCATCCTCATCAAAAAAGAAGACCACCTCCGGCAATATGGCTGTGACCACCGGGGTAGAGTCGGGCGAGAGTTCTGATGACAAAAAAGATTCTTCTTCTGATACCAAGGATACGATCTCAACACCTTCGGCCGGTAATAATGCTTCCTCTTCGGGTTCGTCAACATCCGACAACAATGCGGCTTCCTCATCTTCAGCTTCTTCGGGCTCTTCCGGTTCAGGATCTGCGGAGTCAGGCTCATCAGCTACGGGAACAACTGAAACCACTCCTTCCACTACTGTAACGGTTACAACGGAAGAGGGTTCACAGACCGAGGTTGTGGTTCCTTCATCTGAGCAGATAGAAAACCCTCAGGATATGACGGTAGACGAATATGAGGCTAAATATCTGGAAGTAATAACCGGTAATTCAACAGCAGAGACAAACTCGGATTCCGAGGGGTCAAAGGCTGAAACCGACAGCTCGGAGGAAACCGGTACAGAGGATGGCAAAGCTCAGGAAACGGTAACGGAATAAAGATTGATATACATTATGCTTAAGAAAGGGAGTACATTCGTGTGCTCCCTTTTTTCACGAATATCTGTGCTTTACACTGATAATTTAATATGGTAAAGTGGTAACTGTTTAGAGAAACGCATTGTGCACTGCGGATATACTCTCTGGCTTGCACACACATATTGAGGAGGAAATTATGAAAAAGATAATTGCTTGTTTACTGACGCTGGTATTTGTTCTGTCACTCACGGCCTGCGGGGCAAACGGTGCAGGAAGTGATGTGGACTACATCAAGAAAAAGGGAACACTTATAGTAGGCATTACGGATTTTGCTCCGATGGATTACAAGGACGATGCCGGAGAATGGGTAGGCTTTGATGCGGATCTTGCTAAAAAGGTAGCGGAGTCATTAGGTGTTGAGGTTCAGTTTGTTGAGATCGACTGGGACAACAAGATCCTTGAGCTTAAGAACAAGAGCATTGACTGTGTATGGAACGGTATGACTCTTACAGATGAGGTTACATCCTCAATGGAGTGTACAAAGCCTTATTGTAACAATGCACAGGTTATAGTTGTAAAAAGCGACGTTGCTGATCAGTACAAGGATGCGGAAAGCGCAAAGATCCTTTCATTTGCGGTTGAGTCGGGTTCTGCCGGAGAGGCTGCAGCTAAAGATAACGGCTTTAACTATACGGCACTTACATCGCAGGCAGATACTCTTATGGAGGTTGAGGCAGGAACATCGGATGCCTGCATAATAGACCTTCTTATGGCCGGTGCAATGGTGGGTGAAGGAACCAGCTATTCTGACCTTGTTCACACAGCAGAGCTTACCTCTGAGGAATACGGGATCGGCTGCAGAAAGGGTTCCGATCTTGCAGCATATATCGATGGCCAGCTTGAAGCATATGCCAAAGACGGGTCGCTGGATGAGATAGCAACCACCTATGGTGTTCAGGATGCGGTTGTAGTCGGAAAATAACAAATGTTTATAACGGTTACTCTTTCCCTGCTTGAGGGATTTTTAGGTACAATTAAATTATTCGGACTTACGCTTATCTTTGCCCTTCCTTTGGGGCTTATAATAAGCTTCGGGTCTATGAGCAAGATAGCGTTCATCCGATATCCGGTGAAGTTTCTCATCTGGATAATCAGAGGAACGCCTCTGCTTTTGCAGCTTCTTATCATCTACTACGGGCCCGGCATTGTTTTTAGTAACAATATCTGGGGCTCGGGTGAAGGTGGAAGATTTATTGCAGCATTGGTGGCTTTTGTAATAAACTATGCCTGCTATTTTTCAGAGATATACAGAGGCGGGATCCAGTCTATACCCATCGGACAGTACGAAGCGGGAGATGTGCTTGGCATGACAAAGACTCAGATCTTTTTCAAGGTCATTCTGTTGCAGGTGGTTAAGCGTATTGTTCCGCCCATGTCCAACGAGATCATAACCCTTGTAAAGGATACGTCGCTCGCACGTGTTATCGCGGTTTATGAGATAATCTGGAACGGACAGACCTTTATAAAGAGTGCGGGTATTATCTGGCCGCTCTTCTATACAGGTGTGTTCTATCTTATATTCAGCGGCGGACTTACCCTGTTGTTCAGATACATAGAAAAGAAATTGGATTTTTTCAGGTGATCGGATGATTGTTCTTGAAGTAAGCAATATAAGAAAAAATTTTGAAAATACTGAAGTGTTAAAGGATATAAGCTTTGAACTTGCACAGGGAGAGGCTTTGTCCATTATCGGCTCGTCCGGAAGCGGAAAGACAACGTTGCTAAGATGCTTGAATTTCCTGGAAAAGCCGGATGGCGGAAAGATAAAGGTTAACGGGAAACTGCTTTACGACGGTGATGATCATACCCGGTTTTCCGAAGAGGAGATCAGGGAAAGGCGTCTTAATTTCGGGCTTGTATTTCAGTCCTTTAATCTTTTTCCGCAATATACGGCGCTTGAAAATGTTACGATGGCTCCGTTGCTTGCGGCTAAAGAGGGAAAAAAGGGTGAAAGAGATAGTGCGATCATAGAGAACGGCAAGGCCCTTCTGGATAAAATGGGTCTGTCCGATAGGATGGATAACTATCCTCATCAGCTTTCGGGAGGGCAGCAGCAAAGGGTTGCAATAGCCCGTGCGCTTGCGCTTAATCCCAACATCCTGTGTTTTGACGAGCCTACCTCAGCGCTCGACCCGGAGCTCACCGGCGAAGTGCTTAAGGTAATAAAGGAGCTTTCCATAGAGAAGACCACGATGATCATAGTAACTCACGAAATGGCCTTTGCAAGAGATGTCGCAGACAAGGTCATCTTTATGGATGAGGGCGTTATAGTAGAGCAGGGAGATGCCAGAGAGGTAATAGAAAATCCAAAAGAAGAGAGAACGAGACAGTTTTTGTCCAGATATTCGGAAGGATGATATATACAAATGAAGATTTTAATTACGGGAGCAAAGGGTTTTATAGGAAAGAATCTGGTTGCTTCGCTTGAAAATATCCGTGACGGGAAGGATACGCATTCGCCTTTGAGCAATGACCTTGAAATTCTCACGTATGATATCGACGGAAGTGAGAATGAGCTTGAGGATTATTGTAAAAAGGCGGATTTTGTATATAATCTGGCAGGTGTGAACAGGCCGGTAGATCCCAAGGAATTTAAAGAGGGCAATGCGGATTTTGCGGGAAGGCTTTTGGAGCTTCTGGAAAAATATGATAATAACTGTCCGGTGATGCTGTCGTCTTCCACGCAGGCAGCGCTGGATAACGCCTATGGTGAAAGCAAGCGGCTTGGAGAACAGGCTTTCAGGGAGCATGGAACAAAGACAGGGGCGAAAATATTGATATACAGGTTCCCGAATGTTTTCGGGAAATGGTGCAGGCCGAATTACAACAGTGTTGTAGCTACCTTCTGTCATAATACGGCAAATGATCTTCCTATTAAAATAAATGATCCAAAGGTTGTGCTTACACTGGTTTATATTGATGATCTGGTCCGGGAGCTTATCGGGGCGGCAGCGGGAAAGGAACACAGAGACGGAGACTTCTGCTTTGTACCCGTGACACATGAAATAACGCTGGGAGAACTGGCGGAGACCATAAAGGGCTTTGACGAAAAAAGAAAGGATCTTTTTATTCCGGAGACAGGAGACCCTCTGGTCAAAAAGCTGTATTCCACATATCTTTCATACCTTCCCGAGGAGAAAACGATATACAGTCCCAAAATGAACCGTGACGAAAGGGGCAGCTTTACGGAGCTTATCAAAACTCCGGGGTTCGGTCAGGTTTCCGTCAATATATCAAAACCCGGTATCACAAAGGGCCAGCACTGGCATCATACCAAGACCGAAAAGTTTATTGTGGTCCACGGCCACGGTCTCATAGAGGAGAGGAAGATCGGCACGGATGAGAACGGAAAGCCTTATCCGGTCAGAAGATATGAAGTTGATGAAAATGATATAAAAATTATTGACATGTTGCCGGGTTTTACGCACAATATAATTAATCTGTCGGATTCGGAGGAGCTGGTTACTTTAATGTGGGCAAGCGAGCTGTTTGACCCTGAAAGGCCGGACACCTTCAGAGAAGACGTTTAAGCCGGGAGGTAAATATGGCAAAGTTGATGTATCAGGGGCATGGGAGTTTCAGGCTCATTACCGCCAATCATACGGTAATGTACATAGATCCCTATGCGGGGAACGGATACGATGTGCCTGCTGACATAATTCTTGTTACACATCAGCACTCGGATCACAATAAACTGGGGATAGTGCCTAAAAACGGCGGTTGTGTTATTTATCAGAACACAATGGCAGTAAGGGGCGGAGAATATAAAAAGACCGTGATAAACGGAATTAAGGTTGAGGCGGTAGAAGCATACAATAATAATCACGCCCGCGGTGAGTGTGTCGGCTTTATATTAGAGCTGGACGGCAGGAAGGTATATTTCGCCGGAGATACTTCCAAAACGGATATGATGGATACCTTTGCCGAAAGGGAACTGGATTATAGCTTCCTTCCCTGTGACGGTATATTTAATATGGATGTTAATGAAGCGGCAGAGTGTGCAAATCTTATTAAGGCCGTTCATTCGGTTCCGGTGCATATGTCTCCGGGCAGGCTTTTTGACAAGGATATAGCCGCTAAATTTAAAGAAATGGTCCCTTCGGCTTTGATACTTGAAGCAGGAGCGGAAATAGATTTATAATAGATTAATAATAGATTTAAAGGGATTTATAGAGTTTTAAATTATATAAATAAAAATTTACTCTTCACAAAACAGATTTCATAATCTATAATCTATATGTTGGGGTTCTGATAAGGGGGAACAACAAGATTTAGTTTTTTGGAAGAATAGGGCTGTTAAGCTCGCCCGGCAGGAGGATTATGAAGTGAACATTATCAAAAGAAGCGGTAAGGAAGTTATCTTTGATGGGACAAAGATCATAAATGCCGTAGAAAAAGCAAACAGAGAAGTGCCCGAATACGCAAGGCTCACCAAAGAGCAGGTGGTTGCTCTTGAGCAGCATGTTGAGCAGAAATGCGTGGAAATGGGCCGCGCCATGAGTGTCGAGGAAATACAGGATCTTGTGGAGAACGAGATCATGAAGGTCGACAAATTTGAAGCAGCCAGAAAATATATTACCTACAGATACAAAAGAGCTCTGGTAAGAAAATCAAATACCACGGATCAGCAGATCTTAAGCCTTATAGAAAGAGACAATGAGGAAGTAAAGCAGGAGAATTCCAATAAGAATCCTACCGAGAATTCCGTTCAGCGTGACTATATGGCAGGTGAGGTAAGCCGCGATATCACTCGTCGTTTTCTTCTACCGGAAAACATCGTAAAGGCAGACCAGGAAGGTATCATTCACTTCCATGATTCCGATTATTTCGCACAGCATATGCACAACTGCTGTCTTGTTAATCTGGAAGATATGCTGATGAACGGCACCGTTATCTCAAAGACCATGATCGAGTCACCAAAGAGCTTTGCGACCGCCTGTAATATAGCAACACAGTGTATAGCTCAGATCGCCTCATCCCAGTATGGCGGCCAGAGTATCACCTTATCGCATCTTGTACCCTTTGTGGATGTAAGCCGCAGAAAGCTTCGTATTGCCGTTGCGGGTGAAATGGAAGCCGAGGGTATAGATATAGATACCGAAAAAATAAACAGAATAGCCGAAAAGAGGCTCAAGAGAGAGATAAGGGACGGTATGCAGACCATTCAGTATCAGGTTGAGACTCTTATGACCACCAACGGTCAGGCTCCGTTTATCACGGTATTCATGTGGATAAATGAGGTTCCCGAGGAGAAGAGGCACGACCTTGCAATGCTTATCGAGGCAATGCTCAGGGAACGTATCAAGGGTGTTAAGAATTCAAAGGGCGTATATATCACCCCTGCATTTCCCAAGCTCATTTATGCACTGGACGATAACAATACATACGAAGGCAGTGAATACTATTATCTGACAAAGCTTGCGGCTGAATGTACTGCGAAGCGTATGGTTCCGGATTATATCAGCGCCAAGATCATGAGAGAGCTTAAAGGAGATGTTTATCCCTGCATGGGCTGCAGAAGCTTCCTTACTCCCGATCCCGTAAACCATCAGTATTACGGACGTTTCAATCAGGGCGTTGTCACAATAAACCTTGTGGATGTTGCCTGCTCATCGGGTAAGGATGAAAAGAAGTTCTGGGATATCTTAGATGACAGGCTTGAGAATATCTGCTATCCCGCTCTTATGGCAAGGCATAACCGCCTTAAAGGCACACCTTCGGATGTTGCTCCTATTCTCTGGCAGCACGGGGCACTTGCCCGCTTAGAGCCCGGCGAAAATATAGACAAGCTCCTTTTTGATAATTACTCCACAATATCTCTGGGTTATGCCGGAGTTTGTGAAATGACAAGATATATGAAGGGCTGTTCGCATACAGAGCCCGAGGGAACGGAGTTCGCACTCAAGGTTATGCAGTATCTTAACGATAAGTGTGCACTCTGGAGAGAGAAGACCAATATTTCCTTCAGCTTATACGGAACACCTCTTGAAAGCACAACCTATAAATTTTCTCGTTGCTTACAGAAAAGATTTGGTATAATAGAAGGTGTAACGGACAAGAATTATATAACCAACAGTTATCATGTTCATGTTACGGAAGAAATAGATGCTTTCACCAAGCTTAAGTTTGAAAGCCAGTTCCAGAAGCTTTCACCCGGTGGCGCGATCAGTTATGTCGAGGTTCCCAACATGTCGAACAACATCGACGCCGTAATGTCAGTAATGCAGTTCATATATGAAAACATCATGTATGCTGAGCTCAACACCAAGAGCGATTACTGTCAGGCTTGCGGCTACGAGGGTGAGATAAAGATCGTGGAATACAAGGGCAAGCTTGTATGGAAGTGTCCCAATTGCGGTAATACCGATCAGAATTTAATGAATGTTGCCCGCCGTACCTGCGGATACATAGGAACAAACTTCTGGAATCAGGGGAGAACCCAGGAGATCGCGGAGAGGGTAATGCATCTTTAAATAATTAATACGTCTTTCTTAGGAGGGTACATATGTTAGCTACACTAATTCCATTATTTGATGACAAAATGGCAGTTCGTGCATACTCGATCTTTGCACAGAAGGATAACCTGCTTTTAAATCCGGCGCTTGCCGGAAGCGGAAGGCTTGACGGGGCTGGGAATGTTATCGGGCTTGAGATCGTTAACGGAATGGGCCTTGACAGCCTTTCCGGTGATAAAACGGTCTTTGTGCAGGTCAGCAATATTTCGCTGTTTGCGGATATTGAGCAGCAATGTACGGCACCGAGAGACAAAATAGTTCTTCTTATTGATTCCGAAGTAAAGCCTACGGAAGAAAACGTGGCCAGGCTTAAGGAACTGAAGAGCAAGGGCTACGGGCTGGCTATAAGAAAACTGGCTATAGAGCAGTTTGAGATATATAAAGCAGTGGTTAATCTTATGGATTATATCCTGCTGGACCACAAAAAGATAAAGATCAGTGTGGCAAGGGTTTACTTCCAGAAGGTTTATCCCAATATCAAGCTCTGTGCGGTAAATGTTGATACACAGGAAGAATACGATACACTTACAAAGGACGGCGGCTACGACCTCTACGAAGGAAATTTCTTCAGAATGCCTGTTAAGGAGGGAGATACAAAGGTTGCTCCTCTTAAGATGAACTATATCGAACTTTTAAATATGGTAAACGATATAGATTTCGATCTTACGAAAGCAGCAGACGTAATAGGAAGAGATACGGCTCTGGTTATCTCACTTCTTGAGATGGTTAACAGGATGAGCGTTAACTCCGGGATCACATCCGTTCGTCACGCTGCAGCAATGCTCGGTCAGAAAGAGCTTAAAAAGTGGATAAATACAGCGGTTACAAAAGAGCTTTGTGCCGACAGGCCCAATGAGATCACAAGGATTTCTCTCCTGCGTGCAAAATTTGCCGAGAATCTGGCACCTGTATTCGAGCAGGCAGGAATGACATCAGAGCTTTTCCTTATGGGATTGTTTTCCGTACTTGATGTTATCCTTGAAAAGCCCATGGAAGAGGCCCTCGGCATGGTTAAGGTTTCAAAGGTAATAGAGAATGCCATCTTAAAGCATGAGGGTGAGCTTGCAGCCGTATACGATTTCATTCTGGTATATGAGAACGCTGACTGGCCTGAAGTTTCCAGACAGCTTGTACTTAAGGATATGGATATGGATGCTGTTTACAAGGCATACGTTGATTCACTGGTTTGGTATAGGGATCTGTTTGCAAGATAATCATGTATTACGGAAATATAAAAAGGTGTGATGTCGCAAACGGCAGGGGAGTACGTACAAGCCTATTTGTAAGCGGATGCACGCACTGTTGTGAGGGTTGCTTTAACCCCGAGACCTGGGATTTCAAATACGGACAGGAATACACCGAAGAAACAAAAAATAAACTTTTGGAAGAATGTAAACCCCCATATATTGCAGGGTTGACCATATTGGGAGGAGAGCCCTTAGAGCCGGCAAATCAGAGAGCACTGGTACCTCTGCTTAAGGAATTTAAAGAGCTCTATCCCCAAAAGGATATATGGATATATACAGGATACACATATGAAACGGATGTTAAAGCGCCCTCCGGCAAGGTCCATACCGAAGTTACGGATGAGCTCCTAAGTTATGTGGATATCCTTGTGGACGGCGAATTCATAATGGACAAAAAGAATGTGGGGCTTCACTTCCGGGGTTCCGAAAACCAGCATGTAATAAATGTGAAAACCGGTGAATATTTATATACGGAAGATTTAGAAGAGAAAAAAGGCAATGGAGATGATTGATCCATTGCCTTTTTTATCGCGGATGAGCAGAGGAGATTACATCTTCCCTGCCCGATCAAATTTATTTATTCAGGAACAGCTGAAGCTCTTTGATCTCCTTGGGAACGGAGTGATCTTCCTTTGTGAGCCGGTGTATCAGGTTGTCGATAACACGGCGCCTCTGGGCCATTCTTGCATTGAAATGCTTTATGACATCGGCATACTGGGGATTTTCGGCCAGACGGTTTCGCTTTTCTGCAACGGGAGGACAATAGGTGAAGATGATATCTCTCGATATCTTGTTTAATCTCGGAGAACCCATTACCTCAAATTTTATATATGCATAATAATCCGATACAAAAACTGTTCGATAATTGTTGTTGGCCTTTGTAAGCTGTAATTTAACCTTTTCTCTGACTTCCGGGGTGATATCATGGTTCTTTCTGTAGAACTGAAGATAATCACAGAACATTGAAGTGAGGGAAGGGTCGGTTACATCGTTCCAGTGAACGCCCTGAACGCGCTTACAAAGATCCCAGCGGAACTCTGCACAAAGCTGGATGATATATTTTTCCAGCTCGTCTCCGACAAAAATTGGCAAAAGCATTCTGGCCGGAGTGGTACGTTTTTTGCCGACGATCTCCTGCCAGAGAGCAGCTCTGGTACCGAAGTTAGGCATAAGAATAAAGTTTGGAAGGACCTCCTGTTGGATATATTCCTGTGTTATTCCAATATTCGGGTTTGAATAAACGGCCTCTCTGCAGAAACAGGAATAATCAATGGAACGAACGTAATCTATGGTTTCCATTATTTTTTGGGCGTCTACATAGGAAGCATCCAGAGGACGCAGTGCATTCTGCGAATCGAAAACGGGTACGAAGGATAAGATCCTTCCGAAGGTCATACGGTTTCCCTGGGTAAAGATATTTTTGATCTCGTAATCCAGCCTTGAACGAGGATCATTCTGAAGGGTTTTTGATTTTGCCTCGGTAAGATTGCCCGAGCGAACCTCGTCACGGAGATATTCGAAATAATCCATGTCGAATTCGTTTTTGGAAGGGTCCACCTTCATGGTATATATAAGCTGCAGCCATTCATATACGGTAAATATGCGTTTATTAGGATCCTTGACATAATTGGCTGCGAAAAGAGCCAGCTGCTCTGTGTTTTCCTCTCCGGCAAGCTCCTCATCCACAAAGCCGAAATAAAGGAACATGCGAACCTCGATCGGAAGCTCTTTTGTTTTAATGGCCTGAAGGAAAACTGAGGTATATAACGAATAGAAATATTTCGTGATATCCTTCTTCAGGAGCCTCGTTTCATCAGAGGTATCATTCCTGTCTTTTTTACTCTTGAAGGTAATGATAAGCTCCTTGAATTTAAGAAGAAAGTTGCTGTCGAGCTTTGAGTAGTTTAAGATGACATCTATGGCGTTTTCGATCCTTGGTGATGAATCGGACTTGCCTGTTCCTGCTGAAGAGTGCATCTTTATACTTAATGAATCTCCGATCGTAGTAAGCTTGCTTTCGGCCCTTGTAAGCGAAGTAAACTCGGAATAGGTATTTTTAAGGATGTTTGATACGTTAAGTATGAGGGATGTACAGATGCCGGTACCTAAAGGATAGACTTCGGCCTTCAGCTTATCGTTATTTTCATATAATTCGTTTATGAACTGGATCTCCCATTCGGCATTATCAAAATGATCGGGCTTCTGAATGTTTTCAATATCGGGAATAGTATCCGCATTGTCCGTAAACATCTGGTATTTCTGATATTCAAGCGAAACCTCTTCACAAAGATCAATGACGGTTTTGTATTTTTCTTCGTAAAGAGAAAGAAGCTGATGTGTAACACTTACACAGGCTGAAGCAAGATAGTTGCAAATCTTTGGATTTATGTTTATTATTTTTATTATATCGGTAACGTGTTCGTAGGGGTAGGAAAATACCGTTGTTTCGGTATTACATTTATAGTCGCAGCCGTAAATATCCCCCGGAATGCCTGACAGGCCCATTATATAGCCGTTTCCCAGAGTGATCCCGTTAGACAGGGTAACAGAACCCGACAGAATTATGCCAAGGCTTGAGATCCTGTCTGAACTCCGGTATATATAATCGCCTGAATTGTAAGTATTTTTTCCCATGAAAGCACACCCCTGAAATTTTTCAACTAAAGCATATTTTATCATGTTGGGTGTGAATTCTCTACTACTACATATTGTGGAGACTTTTGAAAAAAAATTAATTTTTTTTACTTTTTGCTCTAAAGTATTTTGAAAATCGTCCGATATAGGTATCAGAACGCAATATAATGTTTTAGGAAGGAGGTATCCTAAATGCGTATAGGAGTAGATGCATTATCCCAGATACAGCAGACATACGGGGTAAACAAGACAAGGAGGTCTGCACAGGTTTCTCAGGCGAGTTATGGCAGGGATTCAGTTGAGATATCCGGAATAGGTAAGGATATTCAGACGGCCAAAAAAGCAGTTAGCGATGCACCGGATATTAGAGAAGATCTTGTTGCTTCCATCAAGGCTCAGATAAATGACGGTACTTATTCAGTATCAACTGAGAGCTTTGCTGATAAGCTTATGAAGAAATTCGAAGAGCTGGGCTGAAATATACATACCGGCACTGCCGGATGATAAGGAGAATCATTAGTGGCAAGTCTCATGGAAGAACTCATTGCAGTTCTTGAAAAAGAGGAAACTGAATATTCTAAGCTGCTTAAATTCTCTGAAGAAAAGACCCCTGTAATCGTTGAAGGGGACATTGAGAAACTTCAAAAGATCACGGATGAAGAACAGATAATCGTGGATAACGTCGCCGCACTTGATATAAAAAGAGCGGAGATAATGACGGATATCGCCAATGTTATCAACAAGGATGTTAATACTTTGAAGCTATCGTTTTTAATTGACATGCTTAAGGGTAGACCGAAGGAGCAGCAGGCGCTTACAAAGGTGTATGACGCTCTGAAGCGCACAGTGGGAAATCTGAGAAATGTAAATACACAGAATCAGGTTCTCATCAAACAGCAGCTGGATATGATCGACTTTAACATTTCGCTTAATAAAGCGATGAGAGAGGCTCCGGAAACGGGGAATTATACAAAGAACGCCGGAATAGCCGGCAATGTTATCGGAAGCACCAGAGGCGGATTTGACGCAAAGCAGTAACTTCGGGATATCGAAAGATAACGCGAGGTAAAATTTATGCCGTTGATGGGAAGTTTCTGGACAGGTGTTTCCGGATTACAGACAAGTCAGAATGCATTAAATACAACAGCACATAACTTAGCAAATATCGACACCTCAGGCTACACTCGTCAGCAGGTGCTGCAGGGCAACCGTGAATATAATAAGATCGGTGATGCCTACATCAGCTCCATGCAGGTTGGCCTGGGTGTTTCTTATACAGATGTCCGGGCGATAAGAGATTATTTCCTGGACAAATCCTACAGGCAGGAAGCAGGCAGGTCTGCCTATTATTCCACATCACTTGAAGCAGTAAACGAAATAAATACCTTATTCGGAGAGACTGAGGGGACAGAGTTTCAGACATCCCTGCAGTCCTTACAGAATGCCATGTCGGACCTTGCCGACAAGCCGTCTGATGCTACCAGCATGAGCGTGGTAGTAAGCCGTGCCGCACAGTTTCTTGAGAGAGCTAAGGCAGTTTATAACGGTCTCTGCGAATATCAGGACAATCTGAACGAACAGATAAAGGATCAGGTTGATACAATAAACGACTACGCAGCAAAGATCCATGAGTTAAACCAGAAGATCACGCGTATTGAAACAGGCGGTATAGAGGACGCCAACGACCTTCGTGACAGCAGGGATTATTATCTCGATCAGCTTTCATCAATGGGTCGTATAAGCTACGACGAGGATGCAAAGGGCGTTGTTACGGTTCAGTTTGAAGGCGTAAATCTTGTTACTACCGATTACGTAAATAAGATGGAAGCCCGTGTTATGGATGAGACAACCGGATTTTATGAGGTTATCTGGCCCAAGCTTAACGACCAG
The DNA here is from genome assembly GCA_024691015.1 of Lachnospiraceae bacterium. GTDB lineage: Bacteria > Bacillota > Clostridia > Lachnospirales > Lachnospiraceae > NK4A144. The sequence continues at coordinate 3,973 of JAILOD010000039.1, read as the reverse complement.
CAGGTATTCAGTCTTAATTCCGACGTCTCGGCAGAAGATCTTTCGGATAACGGTTCTCTTAAGGCTCTTGTTTATTCAAGAGGAGACCACAGAGCCACATATCAGGATATAGTCGGTGGTTATGAATATACGGAAGAACAGGCCGACGGGACCGAGGTTACAAAAAACGCAACCGCCGAATACGCATATTCACAGATTGATTCATCCAGTGTTATGACTATTATGGCAGAGTTCGATAATCTTGTTCATAACATCACAATGGGTATAGACAGAATCCTTACATCAGAGGTTGATTCCAGCGGAGACAGGGTGGATAAGGGAGAAGATTACCTTACGCTTTTTACCACTATATCCTCCGATGATACCAATACAAGACCTTCAGAGGGAGAGGTTCAGGATCAGAGCTTCTACAGCAATTATACCTGTAACAATCTGACGATCAATTCAGACCTCTTGAAGCAGCCTACACTTTTAAATAACGGCTTTGTTCTCGAGGACAGTTCTGTAGATCAGACAACAGCGGACAACCTGGTTGAGCTTTTCTCAAGCGCTGATTATATAAACGATCTTTTCGACGGAAGCCTTGCATCTGACGGCTCGGACGGAAAGAAGGTCATGACAAATCTAAATGCCACTACTCTTACCCAGAGTGATTTTGCCGATTATTACATATTGATAGTTGAGCAGTATGCAACGGTTGGCAACACATATCAGTCTTTGAATACCAGCCTGGAGCTTTCAGTTAATTCCATCGAGGCACAAAGACAGCAGGTGGTCGGGGTTTCGGATAATGAAGAACTTACCAAGATGATAAGATATCAAAACGCATATAACGCAAACAGCCGATATATGAATACTGTAAACGATATGCTTGAGATACTTCTTACAAGTATGACATAAAAGAACGGATAAACACTTGTGTAACAGAAAGGAGCGGTAAATATGCCTTCACAGTTTTCGGGTTTAATGATAGGTTATTCAGGACTTACTGCATATCAGGCAGCTGAAAATACCGTTGCAAACAATATATCAAATGTAAAGACAGAGGGTTATTCAAAACAGAAGGTAACCCAGGTTTCGGCAGATGCGCTTCGTACCTATACCACATACGGAATGGCCGGCTCCGGAACGGTCGCAAAAAGTGTCGACCAGTTGAGAAATGAATACTTCGATTACAAATACTGGCTTAATGAGGCTGATTACGGAAGATATACAACCCAGCAGACATACATGTCCAGGATTGAAAACTACTTCAAGGATTCTTCCACGATAAACGGTTTTACCACTATCTATACGGAGAATTTTTACAATGCTCTTTCGGAACTGGAAAAGAATCCCGGATCCACAACGGCACGTACCGCTTTTATAGGTTCGGCTCAGACACTGACCGAGTATTTTAACACAATGGCGATAAATCTTGAAAAAGAGCAGGAAAGCCTTAATTCCGAGATCAAGACACAGATTGAAAGAGTAAATGCCATAGCTGAGCAGATATCTTCTTTAAACAAGCAGATAAATCTGATAGAGATCCAGAACGTTACCGCGAACGAGCTTCGGGATAAGAGAAACCTTCTGGTAGATGAGCTTTCGCAGATCGTTGATATTACGGTAGATGAACAGCCTATCATTGATGAGAATACAAAAGAAGCACTGGGTATCAACTATTATAAGGTAACTATCTCCAACGGAGGAATGCTGGTAGACGGATATAATTACAACACACTCGAGTGCAAGAGCAGACTTCACGAGGCAAATCAGTCGGATGCGGACGGTCTCTTTGATATCTACTGGAGCAATACAGGGATGGAGTTTTCTCCTCTTGCAGCAAATCTTTCAGGGTCCTTAAAGGCTCTTATGGAGCTTAGAGACGGAAACAATAAGGAATCTCTTACCGGATATGCTTCGGCGGCAAGTGTGGGAGAAACCACCTATACCATGGAGATCTCCGGTTATGAAGATGTAACCCTTGATAAATTCCTTGCGGATTGTGATATCCCTAAGGAAGGAATAGTCACAATAAGCGGATATAAGTATTATTACAGCGGTTGGGAGCTTTCGAAAGACAGCACTACAGGAACATATTCCCTGACCTTTAACGAGCTTCAGTATACCGACAAGGACGGAGCTTTACACGACGGATTATATGCGGATATCCCTGAGAATACTTTGAAGACTTCTACCGATGTTACGGTTGGAAAAAATGTGGATTATCAGGGGATTCCCTACTATCAGGCACAGATGAACCAGTGGGTAAGAGAATTTGCGGCCGTATTCAATAATATAGAGAAGCAGGGGTCGGATCTGAACGGAAACAAGATGTCTTCTGTTACACAGTACGGTATGTTTGATGAATCCACCTCGTTTTTCCAGTGGACGGACGTGAGTGGGGTTGAGCATGGATTTACGGATAATTTCGAATTTGATCAGAGTGCATTTGAGCTCCCGGATAATATTAAAACAAACGGACAGATGCATACCTTTGAGGGAATATATTATGACGGCGGCCTTATTCTGAAAAAAGATATTGCATATGAAAGTTATTACTGGCTTACGGCTAAGAATTTTACGGTAAATGCCGATATAGTAAATGACGTATCAAAAATGGCAACAACCTTTGCGGGAAATACCGAAGAGGGTGAGTCGGAGATAGACGTTTCGAATGCGGATCTGGTTATGAAGCTTGAGGAGATCAAAACCGACAAGACCATGATGAGCTTCAGAGGAGCAAGCTCGTCGGAGTTCTTATCCCTTATTCTTTCAGATATCGCACTAAATACAAACAATGCCAACACCTTTACAAACAACGTTACCAATATCAGAAATGTCATTTCAAATCAAAGGCTTTCGGTATCGGGCGTCGATGAAGATGAGGAGGCTCTGGATCTTGTAAAATTCCAGAATGCCTACAACCTTAATTCAAAGGTTATCCAGGTTATGACGGAGATCTACGACAGGCTGATCCTTCAGACAGGAGTATAAAACAGCTTTAGCTAAGGAGGAACGATATGAGAATCACAAACGGAATGATGAACAACAATCAGCTGTATAACATAAACAACAATAAAACCTATATGGATCAGCTGAACAATCAGATGTCCACACAGAAGAAAATAAATAATCCTTCCGATGATCCGATAGTTGCGGTCCGTTCCTTGAGGCTTCGGAGTTCTCTTTCCGAGATCACGCAGTATTATTCAAAGAATGTTCCCGATGCGGTAAGCTGGGTTGAAACCACCGGAACGGCAATAGATACGGCAAAGGACCTTCTCTCTTCCATGAAGAGCCAGTATACATCCGGGGCAAATGATACTAATACGGTAGAGGACAGGGAGACTATTCTGGATGAATTAAAGGCACTTAGCGATCAGTTATATGCAACAGGAAATTCTGCCAATGAAGACAGATATCTTTTCACCGGATATCGTACGGGTGTGAGCCTTACATTTACGGAAGAGGATATGACGGACAGAACCTCGGAAGCTGCAGATACCGATCACCCGTTTGTTTATAAGGGTATAACCGAAATATTTGATATAGATGATGTTGAGTCCTACAGCTTTATGAAGCGTGTTGTAACTGATGCGGATATCACGGACCTTTCTTCATCAACAACGGATGAAACAACGGTTGACCATGTTTATGACGAGGTATATCGACTGAGGCTTGCCTATGACAATATTGATACGTCCTCCGAGGGCGGGACTTTCAGTGCGAATTTTTCGGGAGGAGCCTCAATTACGATTACAGAAGTAACCGATGATGCGGATATACCTGCAACCGATGGTAAGCTTGATAATCCCATGGCAATCTATCTTAATACCTCAACCGGGAATCTGGTATTCGGCTCGGTTATAAGATCGAAGACTGCCAGTGAAAAGCTTACAATAACCTACGACAAGTCAGAATGGCAGGTAGGGGATCTTAAACCTGAGCATTATTTTAAATGTACAGAGAAGGGTAAGAAAAATACGTC
>JAILOD010000009.1 GCA_024691015.1 Lachnospiraceae bacterium | reverse complement strand
CAATAATAAAGGTGAGAAATATCAGGTAGACCCCAGTGACGGTATCATAGTGCTGTCTGTAAATGCCGATCCGACAGATGCGAAGATAGGTCTTGAGAAGACTTATGAAGACGGATCGGTAGAGAGAAGGGAATACAGCATATCTGGTCTGTTACGCGAAGATCCGAAGACGCTTTTTGATGTTTTAACACCCACGGTGACGGATTTTGGAGCTGCGTTCGGAAACAAGACACCCGATGATATTCAGCAGGATATCGTAATAACAGAGCCCGGAGAGGGTGAGACATTAGGAAAGATAACGGGAACATTAAAGCCGATCATCGGGTTTCAGGGATTTGGATCACCTTACAGTTCAGGACATTATATTTCATTTAAGGTTAATGCACCCGGTGCATCCAGCATAGTGGCATCCTTTGAGACGGATGGTGAGGAAGCGGGGATTCCTGCGGATCTCACAAATGATCCTGATAAAACAGCATTGATGCGTATTGGAAACAAGGATGCGAACATTCTTGTCGTAAGGGTAAAATACGATGAAGAAACAACGCTTGTAAAGAAGTATGACCTTTCAGAGCTTGTGCTTGACGATTTCAGGATCGATACGGAAATAGGTGCAGATACCAATCTGCTTGGAAAAACTATAGGAGATCTGCAGGATTCAATAGAAATAAACAAGAACTCGATCTCGGGAACACTTAAATATGTCGAAGCTTATACCGGTTTCGAAGAAGGTGCCAAAGGACATTTCGTGGCACTTCATGTTGACGGAGTAAACGATAAGACATTTGTGATCAATAATAAAGGTGAGAAATATCAGGTAGACCCCAGTGACGGTATCATAGTGCTGTCTGTAAATGCCGATCCGACAGATGCGAAGATAGGTCTTGAGAAGACTTATGAAGACGGATCGGTAGAGAGAAGGGTATACAGCATATCTGGTCTGTTACGTCTGCAGCCTGAAAATCCTGAGGCTGAGTATAATATAAATATTGAAGAGACGGATGAAGATGGTCATATCAACCTATATAAGGCAGGTTCAGAATATACAAGACATCTGAAAGCTACTATCACCGACAGCGAGACCGGAGAGCCCGTGAAGGGTGTGGCGGTTGATTGGAGTACAACAGATAGTAATATAGCTACAGTCAGTGAAACCGGCACATTTACGGATAATAAGGGTCAGGCTACGGCAACCGTTACGATCGTTAATCAGACAGAGGCCGGAATGGCATCTATAGGTATACTAGCTGACGGCGTATATGAAAATGTAACATATGAGGTCTATAAACAGGATAATCCTGAAAAGACTGCAACACTGACTTTCCCTGACGAAACGGAGGCCGTTCTTTCTCCTGAGTTTATCCTTCCGGCAGGTTCACAGTACTCTCTCGGATGGTCTGTGATATCTGGTGCAACATACGCCGGTATAGATCCTTTCTTTGGAGTTGTATATGCTAGAGCAAACGGGACTGCCAAATTTGTGCATGAGATATATGATGGTGATACTGTTGTTGTCGATTCAGGGGAAGCCTCTCCGTATGTTGTAACGATAACCTCACTTTTGAACAGATTATATATTGTTCAGGATAAAGACGTATTTGCTAATTATGAGTCAAATGATGTACTCCATCTTGAATTTGACCCCGCTGATTATGATCTGACAGGTCTGACGGTTGAATGGTCAAGCAGTAATGATAGCATAGCGGAAGTATCGGCAGATGTATCGGATCAGACAAAAGCGAAAGTTACCGGAAAAGAAAAGGGTGCAGTTACGATAACAGCTACCGTTAAAAACGGATCAACGGTTATAAAGACCGCAAAAGCAGCTCTGCGTGTAAGACCCAGGATTCCCGGACTCTTTATAAAGAAAGTTGGATCTGAGACTGCAATAGAATCTGCATATGTAAAGAAAGGCAATGTATTAAAGCTTTATACTGATATTCCCGAAGGGGATGAATTTGCGGATTACACAGTATCATGGAAATCCTCGGATCCCGGAGTTGCTTCAGTCAGCTCAAACGGAAATGTTACCGGACTAAAGGTCGGGGATGTTATGATAAGCGCATTTACACCGGACGGAACTCAGGCAGATGTTCGTGTGATCGTATATAATAACATAGATTCACTTACGGCAAATGTTAGCAATATAAACCTTACAGCCGGCGAAACCGTAACGGTATATGGAATTGGAACACCGGAAGACGCTGCACTTGACCTTGTCTGGACATCGGATAAGGAAAATATAGCTACCGTCATCGGAGCAGCCGGAGGAAAGGCTATGATCACTGCCGGAGCAGATAATGGAACCGCGATCATTACGGCAATGGATAAGGAGTCGGGTCTCTCTGTAACCATCAAAGTTTCCGTTGGCGGTACGGACAAGGATCTTACGGAATTAACGGCTGTATCTTCGGAGTATACACTTTATCCCGGGCAGACTGCTGTTTTGGCTTACACAGTGAAACCCTCTGACTATACTAATACCGTTTTCGAATGGTCTACAACGCAGTCTTCGGTTGCTGTTGTTGATCAGAGAGGGAATGTGACGGCGGTAAATGCGGGTAATGCAGAGATTAAAGTAACCGCAAAGAAGATCGATGGAACTGATACCGGCTTATATGCAACGTATAGAATAACGGTTTTGGATGCAAAAACCAAATCTATATCCATAGAGCCTAAGAGCCTTACTCTCAAGGCTCCTGTTGAAGGGATAATGGCAGGCGAGACGGCAAGACTTACAGCAAAGACATACCCTGAGTATGTAGTTGATACCGTAACATGGTCATCCGATAAACCGGCTGTTGCTACGGTAGAGCCAGATACCGGACTGGTAAGGGCTCAGGCAGCCGGAACTGCCACTATAACTGCAACAAGCGTAAATAATGCAGAGATCAAACAGTCGGTCAAGGTTAGTGTCATTGAGTCCATTGACGGGCAGGATGCACGGTATTATATAGAGAACGGGGCATGGATCGGATGGATCGATGATTATACGTATACAGGAACAGCGATCAAGCCGGAGCCTAATGTATATTATGGAAGCGTATTGCTTACACCGGGAATTGATTATACATATTCCTACAAGAATAATACAAATGCTGCAAGAAAGAAGAATGAACCGGAAGTAACGGTAAAACTGAAGGGTAATTATGCAGGTACAGTGTCACGGACATTTACAATTTATCCTGCAGACCTTTCTGAGAATGTTACGATCAGTTCTGTATCAGCTACAGCTAAGATAAACAAAAAAACCGGTACCTACGCAGAGCAGCTTCTGAAGCCCATACTTGTATACGGGACGAAGACTCTGAGGGCAGGCACGGATTATGACCTTTACTATATGGACGATAATACTGCCGCTTATGCGGATCCCGGAATATGGACCATTACGATCCAGGGCAAAGGAAATTACTCAGGAGAAGTGTTTGCCGATGAGATCCTTGCAGATCCGGCTACAGCGGTTAATATGTCCACGGTGAAGATAGAAGGACTTTTAAAGAGTTACCTGTACACGGGAGATTCTATAGAGCCTGAAGGAATAACACTGAGAGACAAAGCCGGAAATACGGTAGATGAGAATGATTATGAAGTAAAGATCTCAAACAATACAGGTATCGGAACCGCAACAATCTTGTTTACGGCCACAAATATTACTAAGTATTACGGATCCAAAAAAGCTACCTTTAAGATCGGGCCCAAGGTAACCGATCTGTCGACAACGCCTATTTCAGTATCGATAAACGGAAGCGGCTGGACTAACGGAACTAAGGAATTTGCCTCAAATGCAGATGTTACATATGCTAAAGGAGGTACAAAGCCTTCATCCGTAGAGGTTAGGCTGAGTGATGGGACAGAGCTTGTAAATAATGTAGATTACACTTGGAAGAGTACTGTAGACAAAAATGGCGGTAAGGTCACGATTACCGGTAAGGGCAAATTCTACAAGAAAGCAGCTGTCGTAACCTTCAATGTAGCTAAGCAGGATATCAGTAATATGACATTTGCCATTGATGATTTTGTTTACAGTAATAAGGCGGATGCATATAAGAAGCATAAATTCAACATCTATGATGTCGATGGAAAGGCTCTCGCACCTAAAACCGACTTTATTGTATCGGCTTGGGAAGCGGAGACAGCAGTTCCTTCGGTAGGAAGCTATGTGACGGCGACATTAACCGGACAAGGGAACTATGAAGGAGATGCAACGGTAACATTTAAAGTTATCGACAAGAATTATAAGCTTTCAGCAGCAACGTATGCTTTCCTTATAGATGATGAGGAGATAGCTGCTAACAAGTTCTATGTGAAGTATGCAGGAACCCCTGTAACAATAACAGAGGATGAGATAGTGCTGAGAGTAAAAAAGAGGGTCGGCCGTACCGTCCATTACGTAGTTGTTGATCCGAGTGATTACGAGATTGTTGCGATCAATAATAACAACAAGGTCGGTAAAGCAGTCGTGATCATTAAAGGAACAGGTGAATATGGCGGTCTTAAGACGATCAATATCACTATAAGGAAATAAAAAAGTTGAATAATGATCAGGAAGTATAATAAGCTTTGATCCCTGAATGGAGAATGAATCAGAGAATAATAACAGGGAATCAAAAAATACCGGAGACGGCGGCGTGCTTACGCTGCCGTCTCTTTACTTGCACCGTGATTTTGCTATAATAAAAGGCAGAGTCAGCTCATTGTAAGAAGAAGATCATTGGATCTGCTTCTGACCCTGGAGGACAAAAATGGCGGTAAAAGGTGTAAATGAAATAAGCTGTCCTGCGTGCGGGGCAGCCATGAAATTTGATCCCTCAAGCGGGAAGATGCTCTGCGAGTGGTGCGGAACGACACTTGAGATCAAAAAGGAAAAGGAAGACGTACAGACCGGTAAGGCAGAAGCCAAAGAAGAGATCCTTGAGGGTTTTGATTTTGACAGTCTTAATGAACAGGCAATGGATCCGGATGCTGCGGATGTTCCGATCTATAACTGCAAATCCTGCGGCGCGGAACTCATAGCGCCACCCGAACAGATATCACTCACCTGTCCTTACTGCGGCAGTAATGTGGTCCTTACACAAAAGGTATCCGGAAAGCTTCGTCCCGACGGTATCATTCCCTTTAAAATAGATGCAAAGAGTCTGCCGGATGCCATGAAGAAGTATTATCATGACAAAATTCTGCTTCCGCCGAAATTCTTCTCTCAGAGCACCATGGGAAAGGTTACCGGAGTATATGTTCCTTTCTGGATGTTCTCGGGAAAGATAACCGGCGATCTGAGATACAGCGGTGATAAAGTATCCTCCTCAAGACAGGGGGATTATATCATTACCGAAACGGATGTCTATTCGATAGAGAGAACAGTATCCATGGACTTTAAGAATGTTCCCGTTGATGCAAGCGGAAGGATAAGCGATGATCTTATGGATTCCATAGAGCCCTTTGATATGAGTGAAGAGGTGGATTTCGACATGCGTTATCTTGCCGGTTTTACTTCGGATCGATTCGATGAGGCAAAGGATACCATAGCAGCCCGTGCAAAAAAGAGGATGTTCTCTACCGCGGAAGATGCCGTCCGGTCAAGGGTAAGCGCGGGATATTCCGCCGTTCATAAGAACGGAGGACACTTAAACGCCGATGTAACGGCAAGGTATCTGCTGCTGCCGGTTTATAAATTTAAGATCAAATATGATTCAAAAAAATATGAATTTGCCGTGAACGGACAGACCGGTAAGATAATGGGAAAACTGCCCATAGACAATAATGTATGCATCAGGTATTTCATGATCCGTGCGCTTGCCGTTTTGGCACCGATAGTCGGAATATTTGCGGCACTGTATCTGACGGGGAGGTAAGAGATGGACGTTCAAAGGCTAAAGTACAGGAAGAACCGATTATTTATGCTGACTCTGCTCGGACTCGTTTTGGCTGTTCTGATCATGCCGGCAACCCTGAAGGCATCGGATCTCTGGAACGAGGATTATTACAGGGCAAATGATCTCACCGGAGAGCTGTCGGTGGCGGAGCGTGATGATCTGGATGCGGGATGCATCGAATTCATGAAAGAATACGAAACGGACCTGGTTCTTTTATCCGTAAGGGAGGAAGATTACACGGGCAAAACACTGGCTGAAAGTGCAGCCTTAAGTTACGATCAGTACGGATACGGATATGGCAAAGAGAGAACC
>JAILOD010000290.1 GCA_024691015.1 Lachnospiraceae bacterium | reverse complement strand
AGGATGCACTTACAGATGAGTTTGGTGACAGGGTAAAGTTTGACGAGCAGAATGCTGCAGGAGATGCAGCTACAGCTGCTACCATCTGCACAAACGTCGTTGATGAAAAATCGGACCTGATTCTTGCAAACGCTACTGCAGCGCTTCAGTCCGCTGCGGCTGCAACAAACGAGATTCCGATCCTCGGAACATCCATCACGGAATATGGCGTGGCTTTAGGTCTTGACAATTTTGACGGTCTGGTAGGAAACAATATTTCAGGTACATCCGACCTTGCACCTCTCGATCAGCAGGCTGCAATGTTTGATGAGCTTTTACCCGATGCAAAGAAGATAGGTATTCTTTACTGTTCTGCAGAACCCAATTCAAAGTATCAGGCAGATCAGGTTCAGAAATACCTTGAAGAAGCAGGAAAGGATGTTAGCGTATATACCTTCTCCGATTCAAATGATGTAGCTGCGGTTACAGGCGAGGCAGTAAACAACTGCGATGCACTTTATATCCCTACAGATAATACGGCTGCCAGCTGTACGGAAGCTATCAATAACGTGGCTCTTCCCGCTAAAAAACCGATAATTGTCGGTGAAGAGGGTATTATGGCAGGCTGCGGTATCGCTACACTTTCGATCGATTATTATGAACTTGGTGTAACAACCGGTGAGATGGCTGTAAAGATCCTTAAGGGAGAATCAAAGGTTTCGGAAATGCCTATAGAATATTTCCAGAATCCTGTTAAGGAATACAATCCGACTATAACGGATCAGCTCGGATTAAAGATTCCTGATGACTACAAGGCTTATGAGGCCAAGTAATAAATATCTGATCGTTTAATAATTGTAACCATACCTCCGGTGGTGATCCGCCGGAGGTTTAACTAAGCGGGGAGTCTTCATCGCTTCACAGTGCTAAAACGAGCGCTGATCCGGCTTTCCCGACCCGTATTCGTAAGCGGGATTTTAATCAGGCATTAGCATATTGGAGGATAAAATGGCGGAATATTTGAGCTCACTAAGTTTTCTGGGGCTTTTATCAAGATTTCCGGCCGGCATTGCCCAGGGAATAGTATGGGGAATAATGGCACTCGGAGTTTATATTACATTCAGACTGCTGGATATAGCGGATCTTTCCGTAGACGGTACCTTTTCGACGGGGGCAGCCGTTACGGTAGTGCTCATTATTTCCGGCGTAAATCCCATCCTTGCGGTGATAGTAGCACTTTTTGCGGGTGTGGCTGCCGGAACTGTTACGGGAATTTTGCATACAAAGCTTGGAATACCGGCTATTCTGTCGGGTATTCTTACTCAATATGCTCTGTATTCGATAAACCTTGCGATAATGGGATTTAAGGCGAATACGGCAGTCAGCGTTGATAAATATGCTCTTGTTATTTCCAGCCGTAATATTACTCTTGCAATTGTAGTCGGTGCGGTTATAGCAATACTGATAATCGCTTTGCTTTACTGGTTCTTCGGAACCGAGCAGGGATCGGCTCTCAGGGCTACGGGATGCAATCCCGAAATGGCAAAGGCACAGGGAATAAACATCAATGCCCAGAAGGTTGTGGGACTTGCACTTTCAAACGGGCTGGTTGCTCTTTCGGGGGGATTGTTTGCACAGTATTCGGGTTTTGCTGATGTCAACAGCGGAAGAGGTGCCATAGTTATCGGACTTGCTGCAGTCATAATAGGTGAGGTGATAGGAGATGCCTTACTTGGAAAATATCTCAATTTTGCAGGGCGTCTGTGTTTTGTGATCATCGGAGGCATCATTTATTATCTGGTTTATACCATAGTTCTATGGCTGAAGCTGGATTCCAATATGATGAAACTGTTTACTGCCGTGATCGTTGCAATCTTCCTTGCGGTGCCTTATTTAAGAAGTCAGGCTACCAGCTCGTTCAAGAAGGCAGGAAAGCTTTCCGGACAGGAAGGAAAGGAGGACTGAGCCTTGTTATATGTAAAAGATATATATAAAACCTTTAATCCCGGAACAATAAATGAAAAGAAAGCGCTTAACGGTGTGAGCTTAAAGCTCGATGAAGGAGATTTTGTTACCGTTATCGGTGGAAACGGAGCAGGAAAATCCACACTTCTTAATGCCATTGCAGGTGTCTGGCCCGTCGACGGCGGTTCTATCTATATTGATAATTTTGATGTTACGGGTATGCCCGATTATAAAAGGGCGCAGTATATAGGAAGGGTGTTTCAGGATCCTATGACCGGAACGGCTGCTACGATGGGAATAGAAGAGAACCTTGCTCTTGCCGCAAGACGCGGTAAAAGAAGAGGCCTTAAATGGGGTGTGACCGCGGAGGAAAGAGAAAAATACAGATCAAAGCTCATGACGCTTGAACTCGGGCTTGAAAACAGAATGACTTCAAAGGTCGGTCTTTTATCAGGAGGTCAGAGACAGGCGCTTACCCTTCTTATGGCGACACTTACAAAGCCGAAGCTTTTGCTTCTGGATGAGCATACGGCAGCACTTGATCCCAAGACTGCACAAACAGTACTTGCGACAACCGAAAAGATCATAAATCGTGACGGACTGACAGCCATGATGGTAACACATAATATGAAGGATGCCATCGCGCATGGCAACAGACTGATCATGATGAATGAGGGAAACATTATTCTGGATATAAAGGGCGAAGAGAAGAAGAATCTGACGGTAAGAGATCTTCTGGGTAAATTCGAGGAGGTATCCGGAGAAGCGTTTGCAAGCGATAAAGCGATCCTGGGTTAAAGAGATCCGGGACAGTATGGCAGGGTAGAGGCATGGTTATCATCCGAGACAGTAAAAAACTGAATCCCGAATTTCCGGTGAGGATCGACATACACGATCTGAAACGATCGGACAATGATGAAGAAACACTCATTTACAGCGAGGCTATGGAGCTTAGTGTTATTGAGAACGGAGAAGGGGTATTTATTACTGGTGGCGAAGAACATGAGGTTAAACCCGGAGATCTTGTGATATTCAATAATGCGGAGCCACACAGATGGGATGTCAGGGAGCGGGAACTCGAGCTTCTTCAGCTGACTGTTTCGATGGATTTTGTGAGTCCGTTCAGCTATACATTTCCGGAAAGTATTTTGAGGTCATTTATCGAAAAGGGCAGTAATTTCTTAAATCTGGTGGACGGAAAAAATCCGAACAGTGTTATTATCCACACTCTTATGCAGGAGATATACAGGGAAGCGACGATAGGGGATGATGGACATGAATTATTGATAAGCGCTGATGTATTAAAGATCATCACCCTGCTTTTCAGGTATTTTAAGGCGGATAAAACTGCGGTTGGCGGAGGGAAGCTTTTTTCGGAGAAGACTGATGCGATTAAGGATTTTGCGGAGATCTTAAATTACATAAATTCCCATTATAAGGAAAAGGTAAGCCTGGATGAGACCGCGGATAGAATAAAGATGAATCCCGCATATTTCAGTAATTATTTTAAAAGGATCATAGGAATAAGCTTCAGTGAGTATTTATCGGTGCTGCGTATCAGGCGTGCCTGCGAACTGAAGGAAACATCCGATATGAGTATGACGGAGATTGCCGCTGAATGCGGATTCAGGAATATTTCTAATTTTTACAGAATATATAAAAAATATGCACCGGACAATTAAACTGAAGGGCCGGCAGAGCGATAAACCGAAGAACAGAATAAAGGAGAATAAAAATGGATATAGTTTGTTTGGATCTTGAAGGGGTTCTGGTTCCCGAAATATGGATAGCTTTTTCCGAGGAGAGCGGGATTCCCGAGCTCAGACGTACAACCAGAGATGAGCCCGATTACGATAAGCTGATGAGATTCAGGATAGGCATCCTAAAGGAGCATGGCCTCGGCTTAAAGGAAATACAGAATACCATTGCGAAGATCGATCCCCTTCCGGGGGCAAAGGAGTTTCTGGATGAGCTCAGAAGTCTAACTCAGGTTATCATCATAAGTGATACCTTTGAACAGTTTGCAGCACCTCTTATGAAGAAACTGGGCTATCCCACGATCTTCTGCAATTCTCTGGTGGTGGCCGAAAACGGCGAGATCACGGATTTTAAGATGAGGTGTGAAAAATCCAAGCTTACTACGGTGAAGGCGCTTCAGTCCATAGGATATGAGACTATTGCAGCAGGTGACAGCTTTAACGATCTGGCCATGATAAAGGCAAGCCGTGCGGGCTTTCTCTTCAGAAGCACAGATCAGATAAAGGCAGATAACCCATCTCTTCCGGCTTTTGAGACATATGAGGATTTCCTTAAAGGGATAAAGGATGTATTAAAATAAGATGTACAAAAATCTCCGGGTTCATTCCCGGGGATTTTTTAAATTAATATTAATAAATTGGACTTTTTTGTTCTATTATCGTATATAATAGATGTAGGGTAATAATTTAAGTGTAAACCCTAAATATAGAAAAAAGGAGATATTATGGTGAGAAAATTATTGAAGAGAATTGCTGTATCATTTCTGGCGGCAACGCTTATCGTGGGAAATATGATGATCACGGTACCTGTTTTTGCCGATGAAGATAATGATGATGTGCAATATGAAGAAGGAGATGTTCAGACGGAGGAAGCACCTGAGCCTGAACCTGAACCGGAGCCGGCACCCGAGCCTGAGCC
>JAILOD010000280.1 GCA_024691015.1 Lachnospiraceae bacterium | reverse complement strand
CTGCCAAGAAAGCCTGCGGCAATAAGCACCAGCTCGCAGGGAACCTCTTTTTCGCTCCCCTTGACCGGCACCATATCAAAGCGACCTGTCTTTTCATTCTTCTTCTTTTCAAGAGACACAAGAACCGCTCCGGTGAGCTTTCCGTTCTTATCCTTCTTAAAGCTCTGAACAGTTGTCTTATAAACTCTCGGATCCTTACCGAAAGCAGAAGCCGACTCCTCCTGACCGTAATCGGTCTTCTTGATAAGAGGCCAGGCGGGCCAGGGGTTTGTAGCCCTCCTCTCTACAGGCGGTTCCTCCATCATCTCAAGCTGCAGCATACTCTTGCAGCCGTGCCTTAAACAGGTACCCACACAATCGTTTCCGGTATCACCGCCTCCTATGACTATCACATTCTTATCCTTTGCGGAAATATAAGTACTGCTTTTTAAATTTCCGTTCTTATCAAGGCCGTGCTTCATAAGGCTCTTCGTGGTTGATGTAAGAAATTCAACCGCAAAATGAATCCCGTCTGCATCACGCCCTTCAACCTTTATATCTCTCGGATTCGACGCTCCGCAGGAAAGAACCACCGCATCATATTCCTTAATAAGGTCGGCAGCGGAAACATCCTTTCCGACATTTACACCGCACTTAAAAACAACCCCCTCCTCTTCCATCACCTTAAGCTTCCTGTCGATGACGGATTTTTCAAGCTTCATATTAGGAATACCGTAGCGGAGAAGCCCTCCGATACTGTCGCTTCTCTCAAAGACCGTTACACTGTGTCCGCGGAAATTCAGCTGATCGGAAACCGCAAGACCGGCAGGACCGGAGCCGATAACGGCAACCCTTTTCCCTGTACGCATAACGGGCGGTCTGGCGTCTGCATATCCATGTGCATATGCGTATTCAATTATGGTCTTTTCATTTTCCTTTGTTGCAACGCTGTCTCCGTTAATGTTACAAGTGCAGGCCTTCTCACAAAGAGCCGGACACACGCGGGATGTGAACTCCGGGAAATTCGAGGTCTTTTTAAGACGCTCGTAGGCCTCCTTGTAATTTCCCCTGTATAAAAGATCGTTCCATTCAGGTATCAGATTGTTTAAAGGACAGCCGCTTGTCATCCCGTCTATGCTCTGTCCGTACTGACAGAAGGGAACGCCGCAATCCATACACCTTGAAGCCTGGATCTGCTGCTCATCCAATGTCAGCGAAACATGAAACTCATCATAATTCTTAATTCTCTCCTCAGGAGTAAGAGCCTTTGCATCCTTTCGTTCATACTCCAGAAATCCGCTTGCTTTTCCCATAATCTCTCCTTAATCGACAGCCGCCGTAACCTTTTCAAATGCTTCGTATTCAGCTTGTTCACGAGACAGTCCCTTCTCTTCCATGGAAACTATCGTCATTATCACCTTCTTGTAATCGTGAGGAATTATCTTCTTAAACATGGGCAGATAGGTTTTGAAATCACTAAGGATCTCCTTTCCTCTTTCGGAGCCCGTAGCCTCAACATGAGCCTCTATCATTTCCTTCAGCTCCTGAACGTCGTATTTATCCGCAACAGGCTCAAGTGAAACCATCGATTTATTTACCTTTTTGTAAAGGCTCTGATGTCTGTCCAGAACATAAGCAATACCGCCGCTCATGCCCGCTGCAAAATTCTTACCGACATGTCCTAAGATAACCACTCTTCCTCCGGTCATATATTCGCAGCCGTGATCCCCACAGCCTTCTATTACAGCAGTAGCACCGGAATTTCTTACCGCAAATCTTTCACCGGCAACACCCGATATATAAGCAGTTCCGCTGGTGGCACCGTAAAGCGCCACATTGCCGATTATGATGTTTTCATCCGCTGCATAGGTAGCCTTGGGACTGGGATATACTATAAGCTTTCCGCCGGAGAGACCCTTACCGAAGTAGTCGTTGGAATCGCCCTCCAATGAAATCGTAAGACCTTTAGGTATAAACGCTCCGAAGCTCTGTCCGCCGGCTCCTTCACACTTAACCGTATATTCATCATCCTCAAGCTCCGTACCGAATGTCCTTGTAAGATATGCTCCGAAGAGCGTACCGAAGGCACGGTTCACATTGGAAACCTTAAGGCTCACATTCTTCTTATTCTTAAGCTCTTTAAGAAGCACTC
This sequence comes from Lachnospiraceae bacterium, assembly GCA_024691015.1. GTDB lineage: Bacteria > Bacillota > Clostridia > Lachnospirales > Lachnospiraceae > NK4A144. Next base: position 10,149 of record JAILOD010000280.1, on the reverse strand, counting down.
TCTCATCCGGAGTCTCCTGAAGCTTAAAATCAAATACATCCTTATGGTTATAGGATATCTTCTGATGCTTCATCTGGCTCTTATGATCCGTCTCACTGTAGAGAATAGGATCCAGATTTAAGTTGTAATCCTTAACATCCTCTCTTAACTGCATAAGGTCGGTGCGTCCAACCAGCTCATCCACGGTTCTTACACCGAGAGCCGCCATATATTCGCGAAGCTCTTCTGCTATAAATTTCATGAAGTTAACAACGTATTCGGGCTTACCCGCAAATCTTTTCCTGAGCTCAGGGTTCTGCGTTGCGATACCAACGGGACAGGTATCCTTATTGCAGACCCTCATCATTACGCAGCCCATCGTTACAAGAGGCGCGGTTGCAAAGCCGAATTCCTCAGCTCCGAGCATACAGGCCACAGCCACGTCACGGCCCGTAAGCAGCTTTCCGTCCGTCTCTATCACAACCTTGTTTCTGAGGCCGTTCTGTATAAGGGTCTGATGAGCCTCAGCAAGACCGATCTCCCAGGGCATACCTGCATTATGTATTGATGTTATGGGTGCAGCACCCGTTCCTCCGTCGTAACCGGAGATTAAGATAACCTGTGCTCCGGCCTTTGCAACACCGCTCGCAACGGTTCCTACACCGGCTTCCGAAACGAGCTTCACGGAAATACGTGCATCCTTGTTTGCATTCTTAAGATCGTAGATAAGCTCTGCCAGGTCCTCTATCGAATAAATATCGTGATGAGGAGGCGGTGAGATAAGCGAAACACCCGGTGTTGAAAGCCTTGTCTTTGCGATCCAGGGGTAAACCTTTTTACCGGGAAGATGTCCGCCCTCTCCGGGCTTTGCTCCCTGTGCCATCTTTATCTGAATCTCGGAAGCTGAAACAAGATACCGGCTTGTAACACCGAAACGTGCACTTGCAACCTGCTTGATGGCCGAGCATCTGTCAATTTCCTCTCCCTTTGTAATAAGCCTGTCGAGGTCCTCTCCACCCTCTCCGGAATTGGACTTTCCGTGCAGCATATTCATAGCGATCGCCATAGTCTCATGTGCTTCCTTTGAAATAGAACCGTAGCTCATGGCTCCTGTCTTAAATCGCTTCACGATCGAATCCACGCTTTCAACCTCATCTATATTCAGAGGCTTTTTCGCATATTTGAATTCAAAGAGACCTCTTAAATTCATGGCCTTCTTATCATCATTTACCAGCTTACTGTACTGCTTGAAGATATTGTAATCTCCGGTACGGCTCGCGTGTTGTAATAAATGAATAACCTGCGGATTGTATAGATGCTCTTCCTTTCCGCTTCGGAATTTATGAACACCTATGGAATCGAGGGTAATGTCTTCGCCAAGCTCCAACGGATCGAAGGCCCTGTCGTGGAGATATTCCACATCAGCCTGAATATCCGTGATGGTCTTTCCGCCTATCCGCGAAATACATCCGGTAAAGTATTTTCCTATAACACTTTCATGAATTCCGACAGCTTCGAATATCTTCGCACCCTGATAAGACTGGATCGTGGAAATACCCATCTTCGATGCGATCTTTATTATTCCGGTAATGACAGCCTCGTTGAAATCATCAACCGCTGCGTGATAATCCTTATGCAGAAGCCCTTCATCGATAAGCTCCTGAATGCTGTCGTGTGCAAGATAAGGATTAACTGCCGATGCACCGAAGCCCAAAAGAGTTGCGAAATGATGTACACTCCTGGGTTCTGCGCTCTCTAAGATAAGCGAGAGCTGTGTGCGCTTTCTGGTCCTTACCAGATGCTGCTGCAGCGCACTTACCGCAAGAAGTGACGGAATTGCGATATGGTTTTCATCCACTCCCCTGTCGGATAATATAATGATATTCGCCCTGTCCCTGTATGCTCTGTCTGCCTCAACAAAGAGCCTGTCCAGTGCCTTTTCAAGTGAGGTGTTCTTATAATAGGTTATAGAGATCGTAGCAACCGAAAAGCCCTCACTTTTCATGTTCTTTATCTTTAAAAGATCGGTATCCGTAAGTATCGGGTTATTGATACGAAGAAGTCTGCAGTTTTCCTCCTTCTCCTTCAGCACGTTTCCTGCGGAGCCCAAAAAGATCGTTGTGCTGGTTACTATCTTTTCGCGGATGCTGTCTATGGGCGGATTGGTTACCTGCGCAAACAACTGTTTAAAGTAATCAAAGAGCGGTCTGTGCATTTTTGAAAGCACTGCAAGAGGTGAGTCCACACCCATTGAACCTATGCTCTCTCCGCCATTCTGCGCCATCGGAAGGATCGTCTCTCTTACATCCTCATAGGTATAACCGAAGGCCTTCTGCAGGCGGGTACGCTCTTCCTTTTTATAAAACGGAACCGAAACATTCGGGATCTTAAGATCGTGCAGGTAATTCAGATTCTGATCCAGCCACTGTCCGTAGGGCTGTCTCGTAGAATAATATTCCTTTATCTCGTCATCGGAATATATCCTTCCCTTTTTCGTATCTACAAGAAGCATCTTACCCGGTCTTAAGCGCTGCTTGCTTAATATCCTCTCCTCTTCAACCGGAAGCACTCCGACCTCCGATGAAAGGATAAGATAGTCGTCCTTTGTAACATAGTATCTTGAAGGTCTCAAGCCGTTCCTGTCCAATACAGCACCCATCATAACTCCGTCCGAAAACAGGATCGATGCCGGGCCGTCCCAGGGCTCCATCATCGTTGCGTAATACTGATAGAAGTCCTTTTTCTCCTGGCTCATGGCCTTGTTGTGACACCAGGGCTCAGGGATCGTGATCATTACCGCAAGCGGAAGCGGCATTCCGTTCATTACCAGAAATTCGAGCGTGTTATCCAGCATTGCGGAATCCGACCCGTTCGTGTTTACGACCGGTGTGATCTTACTCATTTCATCTTCCAGATAATCCGAAACCATGGTCTCCTCACGGGACAGCATCTTATCGGCATTTCCCTTTATCGTATTGATCTCACCGTTATGCACGATGAAGCGGTTGGGATGCGCCCTTTCCCAGCTGGGATTTGTATTGGTGGAAAATCTGGAGTGGACCAGAGCTATGGCCGATTTATATTTTTCATTTTCCAGATCCGAGAAGAAGGCGCGAAGCTGATTAACCAGAAACATTCCTTTATATACAATGGTCCTGGAGGAAAACGAAACTACATATGTGAGATCTTCACTGGTCTGCTCGAAAACCCGACGAGCAACATATAGCTTCCTCTCGAAATCTTCTCCCCTTTTAACATTTTTCGGGCGTCGGACAAACGCCTGCATTATACAGGGCATACAATCCTTTGCCAGCTGCCCTAATATATCCGGTTTCACGGGAACATCTCTCCATCCCGCGAACTCCAGATTTTCCTTCTCTACCGTTATCTCAAACATGCGCTTTGCGCGGTTTCTTCTTACCTCTTCTCTCGGAAGAAAGATCATTGCAACGCCGTAATCTCCCTCGTCGCCGAGCTCTGTCTTTTCGCTGTTCTTAACGTTTTTGATCTCGTCAGTCACCGATGAGAAAAAATCATGCGAGATCTGAAGCAGTATTCCTACGCCGTCACCGGTTTCACCGCTGGCATCCTTTCCTGCACGGTGCTCTAAGTTCTCAACTATAGAAAGGGCATCCGATACCGTCTTGTGGGTTTTTACTCCCTTGATGCTGACTATGGCTCCTATACCGCAATTGTCGTGTTCAAAGCTTTCATCGTATAATCCCTGATTACCCATTTTTTCTCCTAACCTTCATTGTCATTTGATTTCTGTCCGGCCTTGTACTCTCCCGTAAAACAGGCTGTACAGATCATAAGACCCTTTGCCGTTTCCTGCAGATCTTCAACCGAAAGATATTCCAGTGTATCCCCGCCTATCGTTTCATTTATCTTTTCAGCGCTCTTTCTTGTTGCTATAAGCTCCTTGTTGCTTGGAACATCCACGCCGTAATAACACGGATACATAAACGGCGGTGACGATATTCTTATATGAACTTCCTTTGCCCCGGCTTTCTTTAACATTTTTACGAGATTCTCCATGGTCGTTCCTCTTACTATGGAATCATCCACAAGAACCACTCTTTTATCCTTCACAACCTCTTCGAGCACCGAAAGCTTCATCTGAACTCCTATCGATCTTTCACTCTGCGATGGTTTTATAAAAGTTCTTCCTATATAAGAGTTTTTATGAAAAGCAAGATCGAACGGTATACCGGAGGCTTTGGCAAAGCCCTTCGCCGCCGCTATTCCCGACTCCGGTACCCCGGTAACTATGTCCGCGTCTACCGGATGCCTTTTGTATAACAACTCTCCGGCTTTTATTCTTGCGTCATATACCTTAATTCCGTCTATCACCGAGTCGAGTCTTGCAAAATATATATATTCAAATACACAATGTGCTTTTGTTTCCTGCTTAAGTTTATAATTCGAGGTTATCCCCTCTTCGGTTATCGTTACTATCTCCCCGGGCTCTATATCCCGTATGAATTCTGCCCCCATCGAGTTTAACGCACAGCTTTCGCTCGCTACTATATAGGTCTTCCCACGTCTTCCGAGGCACAGCGGCCTTATCCCGAAGGGGTCTCTGACCGCAATCAGCTTTTTGGGACTCATGATCACAAGTCCGTAGGCTCCCTTTAACTTCTTTGCGGTTTTGTATACCGCTTCTTCCACGCTCTTTGAATGAACCCTGTTTTTCGCTATGTGAAAGGCAATGAGCTCCGAATCCATTGTAGTATGAAATATCGCTCCGGTTCGTATGAGCTCTTCACGGAGCTCATCCGTATTTACGATATTTCCGTTATGCGCTAAGGATAATTTCCCCTTACAGTAATTTAAGACCAGAGGCTGTGTATTCTCTCTTACACTCTCCCCGGTCGTGGAATATCTTACATGTCCTATCCCTAAATTTCCGTTTAATGCTGCCAGCGTTTCCTTTGAAAACACTTCGCTGACCAAACCCAGATCCTTAATGCAATTTACATCGAGTTCGTCTCGCCCGGTATCGGTGACCGCTATCCCGCAGGCCTCCTGACCTCTGTGCTGCAGGGACAAAAGACCGTAATACAAAAATCTTACGATATCCTCTCCCTGTGGCGCATAGATTCCGACCACTCCGCACTCTTCATGTACACCGCTCATTTTCTTACCTGCCTTAACATTTCTTTTGTTTTTAAATTTTACTTACCCGGGCTGTTTGCCTTAACCCGGGTAAGCAATTATTATTGATTCTTATTCCACATCCTGAAGTGCATCGAAGCCTTCCTCTCCGGTCCTTATCTTGATAACGTTTTCAACATTGTAGATAAATATCTTTCCGTCTCCGATATGTCCGGTATAAAGTATCTTCTTTGCTGCCTTTATTACCTTACGAACAGGCACTGCACATACAACGACGTCGATCCTGATCTTGGGTAAGAGTGTGGGCTCCAATTCTACTCCTCTGTAGTATTCCGGCTGGCCCTTCTGAGCTCCGCAACCCATTACGTGTGATACCGTCATTCCGGTGATTCCAAGTGAGATCAGTGCGTTCTTTAAGCGCTCTAAGTTTCTCTCGCGACAGAGTATCTCGATCTTTGTCATCTTCGGGCTGCCCTTTACCATTGTCTCCTCATCCACATTGGGTGCAACCTTGACTTCTACCGCGCTCTCCTCTGAAGCAAGCTCTAGATCGCCAAGGTCTACGTCTGTCATACCCTCAAGGTATTCTGCACCGTAGGAATTCTGGATCTCAAAGTCTGCATAAGCGCTGTGAAGACCATGCTCTGTCTGATCAAGTCCGGTGATCTCCTCTTCCGCAGAAGCTCTGAGTCCGAAGATCGCCTTTATTATAGAGAAGGTAATTACTATTGTTACTACGGTAAATGCTGCAGTTGAGAGCATTCCGATAAGCTGAACGGTAAGGAGCTTGAATCCTCCGCCGTAGAAAAGTCCGAGCATCGGATTTCCGGCTGCATCGGCAAGTGAATATGTGGGAGTTGTATCTGTAGCAAAAAGACCAACCGCAAGTGTTCCCCAGATACCGTTTATCATATGTACCGCAACGGCACCTACAGGATCGTCAACATGAAGCTTATGATCTAAAAGCCATACTCCGAAGACTACCAGTACACCGGCTACCGCACCTACAACTATTGCGCCAAAAGCATCTACCACATCACAGGGAGCAGTTATGGCTACAAGTCCTGCAAGTGAAGCGTTAAGACACATCGATACATCGGGCTTACCGTAGCGAACCCAGGTAAAGATCATACATACAACGGTTGCTACTGCGGGTGCTATCGTAGTGGTTACGAAGATCGATCCGAGCTGGGCCAGATTTGTTGCTGCAGCTCCGTTGAAGCCGTACCAACCAAGCCAGAGAATGAATACACCGAGTGCTCCAAGCGGGATGTTGTGACCGGGGAAGGCATTTACCTTTACAACCTTACCGTCCTTATCCTTAATAAATTTTCCGATCCTGGGTCCGAGCATTGCTGCTCCGATAAGAGCACAGATACCACCTACCATATGAATGCAGTTGGAACCGGCGAAATCGTGGAAGCCCATCTGTGCAAGCCAGCCTCCGCCCCAGGTCCAATGTGCTTCAATGGGGTAAATGATTCCCGAGATGATCGCTGAATATACGCAATATGAAATGAATCTTGTTCTTTCAGCCATTGCTCCGGATACGATAGTTGCCGTCGTAGCACAGAACACCAGGTTGAATATGAAATTTGACCAGTCAAATGTTGCGTATGATGAAAAGATATTCATGCTGGGCATACCAACAAGACCAAACAGAGTATCCTCTCCTAAGAATAAGCCGAAGCCTATAAGTATAAACATTACGGTTCCGATACAGAAATCCATCAGGTTCTTCATGATGATATTTCCTGCGTTCTTCGCCCTTGCAAAGCCTGTTTCCACCATTGCAAAACCGGCCTGCATCCAAAATACCAGTGCTGCGCCGATCAAAAACCAGACGCCGTACACTTCACTTGTGACATAACTCATTATTTCCTCTGACATCATAATATCCTCCTCTCATCTATTAAAGACTCGCTTGCGAGTCTTATGCGCCGGATTCGGGGCTGCTATGCAGACATGTTCCTTGCCGAATCCGTGCGATCTACGCTCCGCTACGTTCAGTGCTTAGCGGAGCGTTTAACTCAGTCGAAATTTATATTACGACTAAATTAAGAATGTCATCCCCATCTACGTTGTTGCTTAGATTAGATCAGGGAGTTTTCTCCGACTGATTTAAATCGAGTAGGGCCCTACCGGATTTAATATGACTGTCACCTCTGCCTCTTCGGTACGCCTACCGATAAAGCCTTTGAGACTTTGGTTTAAAGCCTGTATACGCAAAAAAAGGTGCCACAGACTGAATCTGTGGCACCTTTGCCTTCACGTATATTTTATGTGGAGTATATTATGACAGTCAATTTTAAATGTCAAGGGGTTTTTAAACGAAAATACTGTATATTGTGTTTACATAATATTTTATCCATACTCCTGCTCTTCGCTCGATATACTCCTTTAAGCATTAAATTACTTATATCGGATAAGATATTTCTACTTATTCGGTTAGTTTACATAATTTTGTTTTAAAATTTTTTAAGATTTAGATATCCCGCATATCCGGTTCGGATTATTTTATTTAAGCCTTCCCTGATATTCTTTTTGAATTTGGATTATCTTTAAATTGCAGCAAGGATCACAAAGCCGACAACCGTAAGAAGTGTGATGACCGACAGGGAGGAAGACACATAGTTTCGCTGTTTTTCGTCATCAGCAAATACCGGAAGCACATAGGGAGGCGGCAGGATGAACATTACGTTTAAGGCCATTTCAAGCCCCGAGCCCGGTGCAAAGGCATTAACTATAAAGCCTGCGATGATCCTTAGCACAGCCATAACAAGGATCCTTGAAAATGCGGTTTTTATGACACTGCCCCAGGGGATGTTGTTCAGTACAAGATCGTACCCGATAGTGATAAGAATGATGCCCGCCGTGGGTGCACTTACAAAGCTTGTGCAGGCATCTATTACACCGCTGATACCGGAGGGTTCAAGCGCTGCGTATATACCGGTGGTTCCCAGTAATACACCTGCGATTATCGCAATGATAGTAGGTGATGTGATCATCTCTTTAAAGAGCTTTCCCGGATCTGCCTTTTCATCTCCGCTGCTGCTTAAGAGGCCTTTATAGAGCGTGAATACAAAGAGTACCTGGCCAAGATCTATACAGGCAAATTCCGATATGCGCTCCGAACCGTAAAGCAGGGCGAACAGCGAGTACCCGAGCATGCCTGCCTCGAAGCCTGTTGTAAGAAATGGCAGAAAGTGCGATACCTTTAAGAGACTGTTTAGCAGCTTTCCCAAAGCCCACCCCAGAAGGCAGAGCACAAACATCATAACCGTGATGATAACGTTATTTAATGAATACTGCATGGTGGCGAAAGCATTTAACATTACTGCCGGTAAGCAGATGTTTACGGCTACGTTTTTCAGCGCGTTTATGCCCTCTCTTGAAAGGATGCTCTTCTGCCTGCAGATAACGCCGATACCCAGCATTATTATGACCGGCAAGACGGTTTTTATTACTTCTGTCATAGTTTCCCCTTTAAGTGGTTATAAGTCTTTTGTCATATACGGTTTTTGTTTACAAGCCGCCATATTTTGTCTTTAGAGTTATAGTATATACGGATATTCCTGTCCTGTCCAAAGGTATTTATCTTGCACTCAAAGGGGAAGATAGTGCTGGTGGAGACAATGCTGTTTGGCATGGTGAAATCACCGTTATCTGCCAGGCTTTTGTAGCCTTTGATAACGTAGGTCTGAAACATGCCGTCTTCGTCACACAGCCTTATTTTTATGGGGATTATCTCCCCGTCCCGTGTGTTCTGGCATATGACATCCAATTTTTGATCCGGTTGATATGCGCTGCCCATAACTGCCGATGCCCCGTTTAGTCTGATGACTGTTTCCCTTTCCGGGATTTAATAAAATGCTTAACAAACTTTTTAACAAACTTTTTAATTAACTTTTTAACAAAATTCCTGACATAATTCTTTAGTTTTAACACCCGGCCTGAAAAACTCCGGCCGGGCGAAAAGCAGAACGTATGTTCGATTTATTTAATTATATGTCTTTGGAATATTGTTGTCAATCATGAGTTTCGCTTAATTTAATGTTATATTTCAGCAGTCTGCCCGGTATAGGCCCGTAGCCTAAGCAGCTTGTGCGTGGCTCGGGTATGAACAGTAACCAATTAATTCATATCGTTGGGCAGCCTGAACTCATCTATGCCGAGCCTGTATACTTTCCCTTCCGGCCGCCAAAGATTCTTTCTGTACTGTGACGGGATGTGAAGTTCGTCAAAGCCGGAGGTGGAGTAGCCGTCGTTTGCTGGTGTTTCTGCCCCGTATACGTGGAATTCGTCGTTGCTCATTTTGGTTCCGTAATTTCCCGATACGCTGTATTCATTTGAATAGATATGCAGTTCATCGTTTCCGTTTGTATCCGTTACGCGTACGTTTCCGGATACCGTGCTTTGCGCTGCGGGGTTTATATGCAGTTCATCTGCTGATGATGCTGATGCACCGCATCTATTTTTTGCAGCCTCTCTTTCCGCTTTCTGCCTGTTTAATTCTTCCTGACGCTGCATTACTTCATCAACGGTCATATCTTCCCCCTTGAGAAGCCCGGCTTCCTTCATAAGCCTTTCCGTTTCCGGACTGAACCTGCTTTTTGCGTAGCAGGGGGTTGTGAGTGCGATTATAAAGACAACAATAAACATGATAAGCTTTTTCATCATATCACTTCCTTTCTCAGTTCTTTCTCAGTTTTTAGATACCTGAAAGTCGCCCGTTCTGTTTTCCTGTATCTTCATTGTCGCATGTATCCTGTCCAATAAACCACTCTGCGTTTTTGTCTCTCTCGCTCTCGCTTACGCCACTTTACAATTTCGGAGGATAGTTGCCTTCCCTTTTGGTTATTGAATTGCTATTCTACGCACCTTTCACCCACCAATGCACAAGTTACCTGATGTCTACGATTTAACTTGATCACGCCCCGCCCCCTTGGACTCTCTGGAGGTCGGTTGCCTTCTCTTTCGTTAATTGAATTGCTATACAGAATATATAGTTGTAGTGAGGGTTATGATTCTATAAAAGTTTCAGGTGGCTCT
>JAILOD010000273.1 GCA_024691015.1 Lachnospiraceae bacterium | reverse complement strand
TCAAAAGAGAAAAATTTGGTTGGAATGCAACCAGGGTGACCGCTGTAAATTGAAGCGTTGTATAGCAATTCAATAACTCGAAGAGAAAATAATTAAATTCAAAACCTAACGCCTCACTTCGCCAACTCTAATAGCCTTCTCCTCCACACATTTTGTACTGATCCACCACAATCCTCCACAACATATGGAAAGCCTTAAAATCGCCTAAAAAAAGGCGATTTTTTATTGCGAAAAGTGTTGATTCTGTGAACAAAATGTTATAAAATGGTGTTCGAGTGGAAGAAAGTGAATAAAAGTGTAACAAAGTGGGGGATATGATCCGCAATGTTCATGGGACAGTACAATCACACAATCGACGCCAAGGGAAGGCTCATCATACCTTCCAAATTCAGGGAAAAGCTCGGAGACAGCTTCATCATCTCCAGGGGCTTTGACGGCTGTCTCTATGCCATGGACCAGGAAGCATTTGATGAGCAGTACCAGAAGATCAAAGCACTCCCGCATTCACTTAAAGAAACCAGAGAAATGGAAAGATTCTTCCTTGTAGGGGCTATGGAAGCAGAATACGATAAGCAGGGGAGAGTATTAATACAAGCCAATCTCCGTTCCCACGCCGGGCTCGAAAAGGATGTCGTGCTCGTCGGGGCCGGAGATAAGGTGGAAATATGGAGCCTTGAGAGATGGGAGAAGGCTGAACCCGACAATATCGAAGAGGCAGCTGAAAAGCTTGCAAACATGGGCTTTGATATATGAGCGAGTTCAAACATATCCCGGTTCTGCTTGAGGAAACCATTGCATCACTTGACATTAAACCGGAAGGGACATACGTTGACGGGACCGTCGGCGGAGGCGGACACTCATACGAGATTGCGAAAAGGCTTGATAAGTCAAAGGGCGGAAGGCTTATCTGCATAGACCAGGACGAAGAAGCCCTGCAGGCCGCAAAGGAAAGGCTTAAGGAGTTTGGGGATCTCGTAACCTTCAAACACAGCAATTATTCCAACATGCAGGAAATCCTGCAGGAAGAGAACATTGAAAAAGTGGATGGTATACTCTTAGACATAGGGGTTTCATCATATCAGTTAGACAATGCCGAAAGGGGATTTACCTATATGGTTGATACCGCTCTTGACATGAGGATGGATAAAAGAAATCCCCTTTCAGCACTAAAGGTGGTAAACGAATATCCCAAAGAAGAGCTTGCGAGAGTAATAAGGGATTACGGCGAAGATAAATTTGCAAATAATATAGCAAAACATATAATAGAACAGAGACAGAAAGGGCCTATAGAAACAACAGGGCAGCTTAGCGAGATAATAAAAGCGGCAATTCCGATGAAGGTCAGGAAAAACGAAAAGCATCCCGAAAAGAGGACCTTTCAGGCAATAAGAATAGAAGTGAATAACGAGCTGGGAGTTTTATCGGACATTATAGATGAAGCAGTAGATCTCCTGAAACCATCGGGGATTCTCTCGATAATAACCTTCCATTCACTCGAAGACAGGATAGTAAAAAATCTTTTTAAGAAGAACGAAAATCCGTGTATCTGTCCCAAAAATTTCCCGGTATGCACCTGCGGACGGCTGTCAAAGGGACGGGTAAAGGGAAAAGTAATAAGCGCATCGGAAGAAGAACTTATCTTAAATTCCAGAGCTAAAAGTGCGAAGCTCAGAAGCTTTGTACACATTTGAGGGGAAAGCATTGAAAAAGTCGGTAAGAAGAACAAACAACAGAAGAGTCTCGTACTATGTCGACGGTAACACCGTAAGAAAGACAGACGTAGCAAGAAGAGCGAAAAGCAAGCCTTCGGTTAAACCTGCGAGAAAAGAAGGTATACTTGACGCACCCGTAGATAATAAGGGGATGATAGCACCTACCAATGTAGGTGTGGTTTTGTTTGCGATCATTGCCATAATGATAGTCTGCGGTTCCTGTATAAGGTATGTGGGGCTCAGAAACGAATACACCGAGCTTCAGAAAAAGGTGGCCAGAGACAGGATCGTATACAACGACATGAAGCTTGCCAATGAAGAAGAATATGATAGAATAATGGGTAGCGTCAATTTGGAAGAGATCAAAAAAACAGCTATGGATGATCTTGGAATGGATTACCCCAATGCCGATCAGGTACGCTTGATCCCGGGTGCGGGCAGCGATTACGTAAGGCAGTTTAAGGCAATACCCGAGAAGCAGGCCGGCGACGAATTGGAGAAAACTGGTGGGGCGAAGTAAAGTCAGGAAAAACAATAATAATAAAAAGAATAAACCCGTAAAGAAATTCAGATTATATATGCATGGAAAGCTGGTCGTACTGTTCGCACTCGTACTACTGGCTTTTGTTGCGCTTTCGGTTAAGCTAATAAACATCGCAAGAAACAACGGTGATGAATACAAAAGAAGAGTACTGGCCCAGCAGACCGGAAACTCTATTATAATTCCCTATAAAAGGGGAGATATTCTGGACCGTAAAGGCGGAAAGCTTGCTTATTCCGAAAAGGTCTACAATCTGATGATAGACGCAAAGGAAGTAAATGATAATCAGGGCTCTCACATAGAACCTACCATCAAGGCACTTCAGGCTTCGTTCCCTAAGCTCGACATTCAAAAGGTAAGAGATTACATTAAAGATTCACCAACCTCACGATATAAGATATTTTTGTATGGTCTGACCTACGATGAGATCAGCCCGTTTGAAAAGCTCTCCGCAGAAGAGCTTTCACCTGAGGACGAAAAGGCGAAGCGGACCATAACCGGAGTATATTTCGAAGAGGATTACAAGAGAAGATACCCGTATAACAATCTGGCCTGTGATCTTATAGGCTTCGAAAGCGGGGCCGGCGGAGTATTCGGTCTTGAGGAATATTACAACGATGAGCTCAGCGGAATAGACGGCAGGCAGTACAGCTATATAAACGAGGACTCGGTTAACGAGAGGACCAGGAAACCCGCAACTGACGGACATACACTGGTTACAACCATAGACTCAAACATTCAGTCCATAGTCGAAAAGCACATAGAGAGATTCTACGAAAACAACAAGAATGCCTACAGGACCGGCCCCGCGGCCGATAACATAGGCGTTATCGTAATGAATCCGCAAAACGGAGAGATATACGCAATGGCGGGCTATCCTTCATTTAATTTAAATGAGCCCAGAAACTTAGACGGCATTGATTTAAGCCCGTTTATGCCGCAGGAGGATGTACCTGCAAATGTTTCCGGCAATGAAAGCGCAAGCACATCGGAGAATCAGGTGTCGGTAAATCAGGCACCTAAAGATGTTGAAATGTTTACATTCACGGGCCCCGACGGTCAGGTATATACCATAGACAACGATACGAGAGGCATTATAAGCAACAAGATCTGGCGTAACTTCTGCATATCGGACTCTTTTGAACCCGGATCGGTTATGAAGCCGTTTACCATTGCAGGTGCTCTTGACAGCGGCAGCATTACGGGAAATGAAACGTACGAATGCGGCGGTTATCTGCAGGTTGGAAAATTCCAGATCCACTGCCACAACCGTCTCGGTGACGGTCTTCTTACCATAAAGCAGGGCGTGGCCAAGTCGTGTAACGTAGTGCTGATGAGCGTAGCCTTCGCAATGGGAAAGGAAGAGTGGTTAAGATACAATGCCACCTTTAATTTCGGTCAGAGGACCAATATAGATCTTGCCGGAGAGGCGAGTGCGAGCTCACTTGTATTCGGTGAAAATATGGGTAAGACAGATCTTGCCATCGCATCCTTCGGACAGGGACAGAATACAACCATGATACAGATGGCGACAGGCTTCTGCGCACTGGTAAACGGCGGCTATTACTATCAGCCCAGAGTTGTCAGTGAGATCAGAAATGCGGAAGGCGCCGTGATAGAAGAAAAGAACGCACGTATAGTAAAGCAGGTCATATCAGAGCAGACCTCCGAAAAGATGAGGGAATATCTCGAAGCCGTTGTAATGAGCGATAAGTCCGAGTGTACGGGCTGGTCGGCTCGTCCGGCAGGCTATCGTGAAGGCGGAAAGACAGGAACCGCCGAGAAGGCAGCCAGAGACGGTGTAAACTATGTTATCTCTTTTATGGGCTATGTTCCCGCAGATGATCCGCAGGTGCTCTGCTATGTTGTAATCGACAGACCTAACCATGCAATGCAGTCTGAATCCACAAGACTTGCAACGGTTTTAAATAAGGATATAATGACAGAGGTACTTCCTTATCTCAATATCTTCCCGACAGAGCCCCTGACAGAAGAAGAAAGGGCAGCACTTTCAGAGTCACAAGGTACTTTCTCCGATTATGCGGGAAGCGTCAGCGACAATTCGGTTTCGGAAAACGCAGCGGTTTCGGAAAATGCGGCTGAAGGCGGAGAGAATACGGAAGAAGCCGAAGAAAAAGAAGAAGGCGGTATCAAATACGATCCGGCGACCGGATATCCGCTTGACCCGGCAACGGGTGAAGTACTGGATCCCGTAACACTTCGCCCGGTAAACGGTAACGCCTCTGATATAGTAAATATATCATTAACACCATCAGAGCCTGAATCGGATGAGGCTGACAGTGAAGGAGAAGAATAATGCCAAAAGAGGTCATGTTTATAATAGCAATAGTGATTTCCTTTGCAATAACGGCAGTTGCCGGCATATTTATAATCCCGTTTCTTATTAAGATCAAATCGTCCCAGACGGAAAGAGAAGACGGGCCGGAAAGTCATCTAAAAAAGACCGGAACCCCCACTATGGGTGGAATAATGTTCCTTCTCGGCTTCTTTATAGTTGCAGGGGTCGGAGCCTTCAAGGCAAATAATATAATCCCGATCCTGATTGCTACAGCCCTTTTTGGAGCCATAGGCTTTATAGATGACTACATCAAGGTGGTAATGAAGCGCTCGCTCGGACTTACTCCCGCACAGAAGATGCTTCTTATGTTTGTGGCAACGGCTGTACTGGTGTGGTACATCCATACCTTTACCTCGGTATCCTTCGATATGGCAATACCGTTTTCGGCGTTTTTTACACCCGATGGTCAGGATATTTATTTTAATTTCGGTATTTTTACGATCCCTCTGATCTTTGTAGCGGTAATAGGTACCGTAAACGGATCGAATTTTACCGACGGAGTGGATGGTCTCTTATCATCCGTAACCGTGGTCATAGCTTTGTTTATCGCTGCAGCATCATTTAAGCTGGGCACCAATATTTCCGTATCGAGCGGAGCCATGATCGGCGGACTTTTAGGGTTTCTCATATATAATCATCATCCGGCAAAGGTGTTCATGGGAGATACAGGGTCTCTGGCAATAGGCGGTTTTGTTGCTTCATCCCTTCTTATGATGAGGCTTTCGATAGTTACTGTTCTGGTTGCCTTTGTTTATCTGGCCGAGGTTATTTCGGTAATAATCCAGGTCGGATATTTTAAGGCCACAAAAGGAAAGAGATTTTTCAGGATGGCCCCCATTCACCATCATTTTGAACTGGGCGGCTGGAGCGAGGTCAAGGTTGTAAGAAACTTTACGATATTTACCTTTGTGCTCTGTCTTATCGCACTTGCTGTAATATAAAATATTCGGAGGAAATGAAATGGAAACAGTACTTGTTATCGGCGCGGGTAAAAGCGGGATCGCAGCCTGTGAGCTTTTAAAAAGGAATTCTGATGAGCCTGTCCTTTTTGATTCAAATGAAAAAACAGACGTCGCAGCTCTTAAGAAAACACTGGGAGAAGACGTTAAAATATATGTGAAGGATCTCCCGGAAGAAGTAAAGGAAAAAGCCGGTACGGTTGTATTAAGCCCGGGAGTACCGCTCGATATACCTCTTGTTGAAGAGTTAAAGAGCGAGGGGAAAAAAATCATTGGTGAGATAGAACTGGCCTACAGATATGAAAAGGGCTCTGTTATCGCGATCACCGGAACCAACGGAAAAACCACTACCACAACCCTTATGGGTGAGATCATGAAAAATTACGCAAAAAGAGATGGTGGAAGAGATGTCTACGTGGTAGGTAATATAGGAAATCCCTATACCTGCATAGCAGATGAGACAAACGATACGTCAATAACTGTTGCTGAGATCAGCTCCTTCCAGCTTGAAACCGTTGAGAGTTTCAGACCGAAGGTAAGTGCAATCCTGAATCTTACGCCCGATCACATGAACCGTCATAAGACCATGGCAAACTACGTTGCCGCCAAGGAGAGGATCGCAGAGAACCAGACGGGAGAGAACACCATAGTTTTAAACTATGACGATGCGCTCACCAGAGAGACTGCCAAAAGAGTTAAGGCAGGTGTGTTCTTCTTTACAAAAAATAAAGAGCATACAGGTGATGTAGAGGGAGCGCGTTTCGTATATATGGATGGGGATGATATCAAATACGAAGGCCGCACCATTATCAACGTAAACGATATGAACCTTATAGGAACCCATAATTTTGAAAATGTTATGGCTGCCGTTGCAATGTCGATAAGCTTTGGCGTAAGCGAAGATATTATAGCTGAAACTATCAGAACCTTTAAAGCGGTTGAGCACCGTATTGAATTTGTTAAGACGGTTGATGAGGTGGACTATTACAACGATTCAAAGGGCACCAATCCGGATGCCGCGATAAAGGCAGTTGAAGCCATGAAGAAGCCTACGATCCTTATAGGCGGTGGCTATGACAAGCAGTCGAAATATGATGAGTGGATCGAGAGCTTCGGTGACAAGGTTAAGGCTCTTGTACTTATCGGACAGACTGCCGATGATATAGAAAAATGTGCCCGTTCACACGGGTTTACCAATGTTATAAAAGCAGAGAGCCTTAAGGAAGCGGTAGATATCTGCAGAAGAGAAGCGCGTCCCGGCTATGCTGTTCTTTTATCTCCTGCCTGTGCAAGCTGGGGAATGTTTAAAAATTACGAAGAAAGAGGAACCATGTTCAAGGAATTTGTTGAGAGCCTATGACACAGACCGAAAGCGTTCGTCAGAGAAACCGTTCCGGGAGAGCGGGAGCTAAACAGAAGAAGGCAAAAACCAGAACATATATGGACTACGGAATCGTCTTTATCGTGGTCTTTTTGTGCTGCTTCGGTCTGATAATGATCTATTCGATCACCCAGTATACTCTTGCGATGAACGATATGACACCAACCGTATATTTAAGAAAACAGGCCTGGTCTTTAGCCGGAGGTATCATTGCAATGGTGGCGGCTATGCTTATCAGTTATCGCTTTATTCAAAAGGTCTCGTTTATCATTTACATGTTTTCGATCTGCCTGATACCTCTGGTTCTAACACCCCTTGGAAGAGGTGAGATAAACGGTGCGTCAAGATGGCTGAACCTCGGAGGTGTCAGCGTTCAGCCCTCGGAGATCGTAAAGACTGCGGTAATTATCTACGGGGCGTTTATCATAAACAAATATAAGCATCTTCTCGAATCTCTGATCGGGACGATCCTGATCTCTCTTGTTGCGGTTGTTCCGGCACTTCTGATATTTGTGATCACCAAAAACATGAGCTCGGCCATCGTTATAATAGGCGTGTTTTTCCTTATGATGTTCGTTGCATCAAAAAAGACCTGGTATTACGTGCTGGCTGCAGGAGGCCTGGTTGGCGTGGCGGCAACGGTAGTCCATATGGTTAATACCCGGAAGATCGATCCTTCGTCCAGCTTCAGATTTGCACGTATTACGGCCTGGCTTGACCCTTACGCCGATTCGAGCGGAGGCGGTTATCAGATACTTCAATCGCTTTATTCGATAGGCTCGGGCGGCATTTTCGGAAAAGGTCTCGGACACAGCATACAGAAGGGTCTTATTCCGGAAGCACAGAACGATATGATCTTTGCTATCATCTGTGAAGAGCTTGGAGTGTTTACAGGAATAGCCATAATACTTATGTTTATAATTCTTGTATGGAGAATGCTGATAATTGCCAAGAACGCCGATGATCTTTACGGATCGATCCTGGTTGTCGGAGTTATGAGTCATATTGCTCTGCAGGTGGTTATCAATGTTGCCGTTGTTACCAATACGATCCCCAATACCGGAATACCCCTGCCTTTCATTTCATACGGCGGTACTTCGTTACTTATGTTTCTCGTGGAGGTAGGTCTGGTTCTCAGCGTAGCAAGGAGGATACCTTGTGAAAATCAGGAATAAGAAAGTTCTCCTCGTACTCATCATAATAGCGGTGGTTCTTCTTGCTTTAACGGCAGCCTTTCTTATCATTGAAGAAAGATTCAGGATAGAGAAGGTAAACGTTACGGGTAACGAGCGGTACAGCGATGATGAGATAAAGGAAATGGTCATGTCCGGACGATTCTCCGACAATTCGCTCTATTTAAAACTGCGTTCCTCAAAGCTTGATGATGAGAGTATCCCGTTTATCGAAAAAATGGATATCAACATAGATGATCCGAATGAAATAACCATTAACGTTTATGAAAAGGCCGTTGCTGGTTGTGTATCCTATCTGGGGCAGTATATATATTTTGATAAGGACGGTATCGTCGTCGAAAGCTCACCGGACAGGGTGGAGGGAGTGCCTTTTGTTACAGGTATAAAATTCGACAAATGCGTGATGAACGAATATCTTCCCGTGGAAAATCCCGAGGTTTTCGCAAACGTTCTGGTTCTTACCCAGCTTATGGAAAAATACAATATCAAAACGGATCGTCTCTATTTTGACAGAAATATGAATGTGACGCTGTATTTTGATAAAGCCAGGGTTCTTTTGGGAACCATGGACAATATCGATGATAAGATGATAAGGCTTC
>JAILOD010000263.1 GCA_024691015.1 Lachnospiraceae bacterium | reverse complement strand
GCTACGGCGCAGAGACTATGGATATGAATCCCCTCACAATAAAGGCTGTCTGGGGTATGAACGCTACAGAAAGGCCCGGTGCAGTTTACCTTGCATCAGTTCTTGCAACATATTCACAGAAAGGTCTTCCCGCTTTCGGTATTTACGGAAAAGATGTTGTTGAAGCAGACGACATGAGAATTCCGGATGACGTTAAGGAAAAGCTTTTAAGATTCGGCCGTGCAGCAGTTGCAGCTGCTACAATGCGCGACAAGTCCTATCTGCAGATCGGTTCCATGTGTATGGGTATCGGCGGCTCCATTATCAATCCCGAGTTCATCGAAGAATATCTCGGCATGAGAGTTGAGTCTGTTGATGAGGTAGAGATCATCAGAAGAATGGAAGAGGGCATCTACGACAAGGATATGTACGAGAAGGCTCTTGCATGGACAAAGAAATACTGTAAGGAAGGCTTCGACAAGAACCCTGACTTCATTCAGAAATCAAGAGAGCAGAAGGATAAGGATTGGGAGTTCACCGTAAAGATGCTCTGCATCATCATGGATCTCATGAACGGCAACCACAACCTTGAAAAAGAAGAATATCAGGGCAAGCTCTACGAGAAAGAGGAGGCTCGCGGCCACAACGCTATCGCCGGTGGTTTCCAGGGTCAGAGACAGTGGACAGACTTCTATCCCAACTGCGATTATCCCGAGTCACTTCTTAACAGCCCCTTCGACTGGACAGGTGCCCGTGAGCCCTGGGCATTCGCTACAGAGAATGATACACTTAACGGTCTCGGCATGCTCTTCATGAAGTTACTCACCAACAAGTCTCAGATGTTCGCAGATGTTCGTACATACTGGAGTGCTTCATCAGTTAAGAGAGTTACAGGCTATGATATCGAAGGTCATTCAAAGGATGCCGATGGTTTCATCCACCTTATCAACTCCGGTGCCTGCACACTTGATGCAAACGGCGAAGTTAAGGATAAAGACGGAAACGGCATTATGAAGCCCTGGTACGATTACACTGAAGACGATATCAAGGCTATCATGGATAAGGTTGAATGGTGTCCCGCAGATAACGGATATTTCCGTGGCGGCGGATATTCCTGCAGATATACAACACGTGCAGAAATGCCTATGACAATGATCAGGCTTAACATCGTTAAGAATCTTGGTCCCGTTCTTCAGATCGCAGAGGGCTGGTCGGTTCACCTTCCTGAAGAGGTTTCCGATACACTTTACAAGAGAACAGACTACACCTGGCCTTGCACCTGGTTCACACCTCGTACAGACGGCGTAAAGGGTTCACCTTTCTGCACAGCTTACGATGTTATGAACAACTGGGGAGCTAACCACGGTGCAATAAGCTATGGCCACATCGGCGCAGACATCATCACACTTGCATCTATCCTCAGAATCCCTGTAGCTATGCACAATGTTCCCGAAGAGGACATCTTCCGTCCTTCAGCATGGGGCGCATTCGGTTCCGACAAGGAAGGCGCAGACTTCAGAGCTTGTAAGGCATACGGTCCTATGTACAAGACTATCAGATAAGGGTTATCTATAAGTATCACTATATTTAAATGAAAAAGATTTTGTGATATAATAGGGGAGTGTTTAACCGGAGTGGACTTTAGTCTGCTCCGGTTATAAAAAATGAAAGAGCGAAACGTTTCACTTGTGCGGAGGGGTAAATGTCTGCAACAATAAGGGATATTAAAGAACAAACAGGTCTGGCTCTTGCAACTATTTCCAAATATTTAAACGGTGGAAATGTTCTGCCGGAAAACAGGATTAAAATAGAAGCAGCCATAAAAGACCTTAACTACGAAGTTAATGAGATAGCCCGTGGGCTGGTCACCAATAAGACGAGAACCGTGGGAGTCATGGTTTACGGTATCGATTCGCTGTTTAACGGAACACTGTTGAAGTATATAAGTGAATATCTGAGGAAAAACGGCTATGGCATGCTTATCTGCGCATCGGATAACGATGAAGAGCTTGAAGCCAAAAATCTTAAGTTTCTCGTCAGCAAAAAGGTGGACGGCATTATCGTTATACCGGTCAGCACAAATTCGGATTTTCTTCTGCCGGCCAAGAACGCTAATGTTCCGGTGGTGCTGGTGGACAGGTCGCTTGCGGATGAAACCTATGACTGCGTAAAGATCGACAATCGTTCCTCGGCTTACAGGGCTGTCAATTATTTAATAGAACAAAACCATAAAAAGATCGCGGTAATTTCTTCTGAGGTTGAATACACCGGAGAAGAGCGTTTCAAGGGTTATATGGATGCTATGGAAAAAGCAGGTATTCCCGTAAAAGAGGAATATAAATGCTGCGGCACCCATTCCATGGAATACGGCTCGGAGGCAATGAACCGTCTTATGAGGCTTAGCGATCCTCCTACAGCAGTTTTTATGACTAACTATGAGATCACACTAGGTGCAGTGATGGTTTTAAATGATATGGGTAAACGTATTCCTGATGATGTTTCCTTACTGGGCTTCGACGATCTTATTCTTTCGCATCTTATGAAACCGGATATTTCCGTTGTTATCCAGCCTATGAAGGAAATGGGAGAGAAAGCGGCCGAGATTATTCTTAAAAAGATCAAGGGTTCTGACGAGATGCCTGCCGAGATCGTTCTGGGTACCAGGTTTTCACCCGGTGATTCAATACGTAAATTATGATAATAAACCTGTCGGTCATCCGGCAGGTTTTACTTTTTAAAGATTAAAGAAGGTTTTCTGCAAATGGTTATTATAAGCTTGTAAAGTGCCATAGTCATACAAATTAGCGGTCTTGGGCAAATTGTATACAATTTTTATAAATTTTCGATAAAAAGTTTATTTTATTTTCAGACCATATATTATCAAAAGGCGTATAATAATAAAAATAAACTAATAAATATGATATGGGAGAAATTCCGGATTTATTATATTTATAATCTTGAGGGGGATATTTCTTGAGTAATATTCTATGTCTGAACAATTTTCATTTTAATAGAATATTTTACAGGGGCGATCTGTATTTTTATAATGATCCGAATCAGGTTTTAAGTGCCGGAAATAAAGGGCAATCACTTCTTTACAACATTCTTGTTCAGGATTCCAGTTAAAAAATTGTGTTTTTGTAAAAAAATACTACTAAATCTTGTGTTTTTGTGATAGACTTTTTAAGAATTGGTTATTTTTAATTATATGGAGGTAGTTTTATGTTAAAAAAGCAAAGTTTGATGGTGAAGCTTCTCTGCGTGATAGTGCCACTGGTTGCTATCATCGTTATTCTTGGTATCTATGCCGGAGTTAGTGAATTATCAACGCTCAAAGAAGCAAAGACGGTTTATTATGATGAACTTAAGGTCATCGTAGATAAGCTTCTGAACGCAGACAGAGATTTCTATCAGTCACAGCTTGGCAGCGATCAGGCCTATACCTACAGGTTAGAGGGTAAGGATGACAAGATAAGCGATGCTGTTGCTGATTACGAAGACAACAAAAACCAGGTTCTCGAAGGGCTGAATAACGTAGAGCAGGATTTCGCAAAGGATACAAAGCTTTATACCGAATTCAGAGGAACCGGAATGGACAGCTCGGCACAGGGAATGCTTGCGGAAACCAGGGAACTCGTTAATGCCTGGGCTGCAACCTACAATCCTTCAACCGGTGATGGTGACCACGATGCACAGCTCACCGCTTTCCTCGCAGCACGTGAAGACCTTTCGGTGCTTTCCGATGCTATAGAAGAATATGCTGAAGTTAAGGATAAGGAAATGCAGGCAGAGATCAGAGTAAAGATCATTTTCCTGTTTATCATTCTTGCGATCGTTATCGCAGCCTGTGTATTCCTTACAGTTGTTGTTCTTAAATACATCAAGGCAAGTACGGCACTCATCGTTAATTCACTTGGAAAGCTTGCAGAGGGTGAATTTGTCAAGGTTGAAAAATATACCGATTACAAAGATGAACTTGGTTCAACTATTGTAAATACCAATTCACTCATTGATACACTCGACAAGATAATCACAGATGTTAAGGAGTCGGCTTCCACACTTTCTACATCATCAGACGAGCTTGCAAATACAGCGGAACAGATTTCGCAGACGGCAGACGGCGTTTCGGATGCAATCCAGGAGATCGCAAAGGGCGCTACGGAGCAGGCCGACAATATCACACAGGCTACAGAGAATATCAGCAACATCGATGTTGCGGTTACATCTGTTACAGACAATGCACAGATGCTTTCGGATACCGCACAGGATATGAACAAGTCCAGCAATTCTTCGGCAGACGAGCTGAACAAGCTGGTTAAGAGCTCCGAAGAAATGGATTCCACAATCTCCGAGATTTCGGACGCTATCAATGCTACAGGCAAGGCTGTTGAAAGCATCAACGGTAAGGTTGATATGATCACAAGCATTGCTTCCCAGACTAACCTTCTTGCACTAAATGCTTCAATTGAGGCTGCAAGAGCAGGTGAGGCAGGTAAGGGCTTCGCGGTTGTTGCCGAAGAGATCGGAAAGCTTGCCAACGATTCAAACGAAATGGCAAATGCTATAAGAAGCGAGATGGCTCAGCTGCTTGACGAGTCCGAGCGTGCTATGAAGATGGCAGAAGAGGTTCAGAAGGTTACCGGCGAACAGCAGAATATCATGAACGGTACAGTTGACAGCATCAAGGGTCTTATCACTGCTATCGGCACAACGGTTGACGGTGTTGACAGCATTTCGTCCGATGCTGCAAGATGCGTATCTGCAAAGGATGTTGTGGTTGATGCGATGAGTTCACTTTCAGCTATTTCACAGGAGAATGCGGCTGCTTCCGAAGAAACAAGCGCATCTATGGAAGAGCTCAATGCTACGGTTAACGTTCTTTCGAACTCGGCTCAGACTCTTAACGATCTTGCAAAGGATCTCCTTACAGAGATGGCCTTCTTCAAATAATTTAAAACGGTTATATTTATTGCCATCGGGGTCAAAACCCCGGTGGCAATTTTTTTATCTAAGGGATATAATACGATACAAACACCTGAAGTCAGGATGATGTTTGAACTCATTCAAATTGTTATATGACTTTGGCGATAAAATAATGATATGTTTTGAGAGGAGCGGAACATGAAAATTCTGACAAGAAAAATAATAACTGCGTTGTTGGCAACTGTTCTGGCTTTATCGTTGATCTCCTGCGGGAAGTCGGCTTCCGGTAATGAAGCAGTGTCAAATGATAATATCGAAAACGCTGAGATTAAAAAAGAAGAAGCTCAGGCCGGGGAGACAGTGCCGGAAGAAAGCGCTTCTTCAGAGAGTGATGAAGCAGAAGCGGATGAGACTTCTCAGTCTGCCGGGAAGAACGGGGATATCTATGTTCTCTGCACCAGCGACGTTCACTGCGGAGTGAATCAGGGCTTCGGTTATGCAGGTCTTGTTCAGGTCAGGGAGGATCTTGAAAACGAAGGCTATGATACCTTTCTTATAGATAACGGAGATGCTATCCAGGG
Source organism: Lachnospiraceae bacterium (assembly GCA_024691015.1). GTDB lineage: Bacteria > Bacillota > Clostridia > Lachnospirales > Lachnospiraceae > NK4A144. Next base: position 849 of record JAILOD010000263.1, on the reverse strand, counting down.
GGATACCATTGGTACGTTGTCCGAGGGTGAGACTATAATTGAGCTTATGAATAAGGTCGGCTACGATATGGCAGTTCCCGGCAATCACGAATTCGATTACGGAATGGATAAGTTTCTTGAACTTGCGGATCAGGCCGAGTTTCCATATATCAGCTGCAACTTTAATTATAAGGGAGAGCTTGTTTTTAAGCCCTATCTGATGAAGGAGATCGCGGGTAAGAAGATAGCATTTGTCGGAATTTCGACTCCTCAGACGCTGGTTTCATCAAGTCCTGCTTCTTTTAAGGATGAGAATGGTGAGTATGTGTACGGTTTCTGCCAGGATGATACGGGAGAGGCCCTGTATGAAGCGGTTCAAAAGGCCGTGGATTCAGCCCGTGCGGAGGGGGCTGATTATGTATATGCCTGCGGTCATCTTGGAAATGAGGCTGAGGCCAAGCCCTGGACCTATGCGGATGTCATAAGCCATACCAACGGGATAGATATATTTTTTGACGGACACAGCCACGATACGGACCAGATCGTTATGAAGAATAAGGATGGGGCGGAGGTTACCCGTTCGGCAATGGGTACAAAGATGCATTGCATAGCTTACAGCCATATTTCTGCAGATGAAGGTATTGCTGAAACAAATATCTGGAGCTGGCCGAACGAAGACAGTGCACCTGTTCTCCTTAATATTCAAAATGATATAAGAGATGCGGTTGATGCAGCCGAAAAACAGGTAGAAGAGGATACAAAGACGGTTTACGGCAAAACAGATGTGGATCTTGTTATATTTGATCCCGTGGAAAAGGATTCATCCGGAAATCCTATCCGTATTGTCAGGCGTATGGAAACCAATCTGGG
>JAILOD010000247.1 GCA_024691015.1 Lachnospiraceae bacterium | reverse complement strand
GATCTGCTGCGTATTATTTTATGTAAACTTAATTATGGTGTTGTTCTCACATATTGAGATATTTCTCAAAGCCCTTCTCATTGATCTCGTCTACCAGTGATGAATCGCCGTTTGCGACGATCCTTCCCTTTACAAGAACGTGTGTGTAATCCACCTTAAGTGCTTCAAGGATCTTGGTTGAATGCGTGATGATAAGAAGTGCTCCGTTCTGCTTCTCCTTGTACTCTTCTATTCCCTTTGATACCGTGCGGACCGCATCTACGTCAAGTCCTGAATCGGTTTCGTCTAAGATCGCGAATTTGGGCTTTAACATGAGGAGCTGAAGTATTTCGGCCTTCTTTTTTTCTCCTCCCGAGAACCCGACATTTAAATCCCTGTCTTTGTAGCTCTTGTCAAAGCTTAATACTTCCATGGCTTCGGCCAGATCTTTTTTATATTGCGAATATTTCACAGTGCCGCCGTTCTTCTGCGCAACGGTGTTTCTTATGAAGCTGGATAATGATATTCCGGGAACCTCCAGAGGATTCTGGAATGACAGAAACATTCCTGCGTGTGATCTTTTGTCTGCTGTGAGATCGTTTATCTTTTCCCCGTCGAATAAGATCTCTCCTCCGGTTATGTGGTAGTTGGGATTTCCCATAAGTGCAAAACCGAGTGTTGATTTTCCTGCTCCGTTCGGTCCCATCAGGACGTGTGTTTCTCCGGGGTTTATTGATAGTGAAATGTCGTGCAGGATTTCAGCTTCCTCCACGCCAACCGACAGATTTTTAACTTCCAACAATGCCATACTGTATTTCTCCTTAAAAACTATTCCTACCAGTTTGGTAGGTTTTCAATATAGCAAAGGATATATAAAAGCGTCAATAGAAGTCCGTACACTTATTTACATCCCGTATCCATTGCAGGCCTCCGGCATATTATTGCTTTATTTTATTATTTAATTGTTATAAAATATTAATAAATAAGCCATAGTTTGGGGCTGTAATGAGTGTATTTCAATCTGATCTCTTAAATACCGATAGAGATAAGTTCGAAAAAGCACAGGCTTGTATCAGTGAAATTATGAGGGGGTGACATTATGGGCAAAAGATCGATCGGTAAAAATACGGGAAAAGTATTATTTTTCCCTATATTCTTTGCAGCAACCTGCTCTAATACTTTAGATATCATATCAATGTTTCTGGATGAAACAATTGTTGGTAACATGTTTGAAGATGCGGCTTTCGGAGCTTTCAATGCCGTAGAGCCATATCAGCTGGTTCAGACTTTTATATCATATCTTATCTGTATAGGCGGAGTTGCATTGATCGTCAGGTCCGGTGCAGAAAACGATCACGAGCGTGTTAACGAACTCTTCTCACACAGTATCACATCCAGCCTGCTGCTTGGAGTGTTAACTTTAGTTATATATACTCTTTTTGCCACTCCTATGGGAAAAGCTGTTTCGGGAGGAACGGAAATAGAACCCTATGTTCTTCAGGTCCTTAATTGGAGCAAGTTAACCGTGCTGGTGGAACCGTTATATATATTTCTGTTTACATATACACTTATTAAAGTAGGAAGTTTTTATGCTCTGAGCGTAACTGTAATTGAGATTACCACGAATTATGCGCTGTCGGTTATACTTGGAAAGACGGTCGGGATCGGAGGTATTATTTTTGCGACCGGCCTTTCATACATCTTAGGGATCATATTGTTATTCTTATTTATTTTTGTTATAAAAAAGACGCCGATCAAAATGAAACTGCGCTTCAGACCGGAGTTTGTGAGAAACATAGTAATAATCAGTTTCCCCGAGAGCAGTTATTTATTAGCGGTTGTTTTAATGGAAAGCGTGATCAATTATGTTGCGATCATGCGTTATGACGTTATGGGCATTGCCGTTGCGTCAGTTTTGATAAATGTGTTTGAACTTGTCCTGCATATTTCCGAAGGGGTCAGTGAATATGAGGCGGCCGCTGTAAATGAGTATCTGGGGCAGAAAAATAAGGAAAGAATGTCAGAATGTATCCGTATCACGATACGTGCGGCTGTTTTGGAAGGGGTGATATTCAGTATCCTTTATTTTGCACTGGCAGATGCACTGGTATCCATATTTGATATAAATGATCCGGCTACATATGGATATGCAGTACAGGCTGTGAGGATAATGGCTATCGCTCCTATTTTCATATGTTTAACCCGTATTACCGCTATTTTTTACCAGTATACAAAAAGAACCTTTCGTGCTGCGTTTCTTATCGTAATGTCATGGGGATTGTTACCTGCTGCTTTTGGATGGATGCTTAGCGGTTTATCCATATACGGTATTATCTGGGGAACTGTTTTAGGCATCTCTGTTACTTTATTGATCATGTATTTGTATGTAAGATTTATAGCGAAAGAGAAAGTCTGGGAAGTTACACCGCAGATGTACAATCTCAGCCTCGAAAAGTAATCAACATAAAGAAAATGAAGAGAGGTTTGTCAGGTACTCTGTTCTTCCCGACTAACAGGATTATTATTTGTTTTCTGCCGAAGCTTTTTTGGCTTCTTCGTTAAAATTGATCTCCAGCCAGTTTCTGTTAAAACTGATTGCCGTTAAATATTGCGATGACTCACTCCAGTTAATAATAGCCAGAGATAATACATACTCTCTGAAGGATCTCGAGGTTTCAACTTTATCTACAAGCTCAAATTTGATCCCATCATCCATTTCAAACAGGTGTAAAGAGTCATCACCTATAAGCAATATACATTCGCTGTTTACGTTTTTAGGTTTGTTTTTATCATAAGTCTCCATGCATAATTCCTCGAATAAAAAAGCAAATTTTTTAATTGCCGGCGACGGAATACTGATCGACTTTAACGTTTCCTCAATTGTAGTCTGCGTATCAATAATACTTTTTGGTTCCATAACAAAATCGAAAAGGAATGACGGATGATCCTGTTTTTTTAGTCTGAGCGGCCAGGCGGCTTTTCCTTCTTTCAACTCAATATAAAATCTCATTCCAAACCAGGTAAGTATAGGCGCAATGCCTACTCCTATAAAGACACCGTAAATTCCTATGGTGTTTCCAAGGATCAGTGCTAATAACGCAGCAAGGATCAGATCATAAAGAGCGGTGATCACAACACCAAAAGCAAAATTCTTTGTCATTACATTGTATGACGTCAATAGATAAAGCAGGGATTCAAACGGAATACTGATGGCAAAAATCCGGGCGCCCATTACTGCTATATCCACCACATTCCGGTCTGAAATTCCTAAAATCTCAGGGATCAGGGGCGCAAGGATTTCCAGCAGAACAGTAAAAAACAGTCCTAAAAGTATTGCTGACTTTCTGGCTTCCTTCCAGATTTTCATAACGCCCTCATTAGAACCAAGAGACATATAAATGCTCATGGGCGGAGTCATTGCCGTTCCTACTCCATCCAGCAGAAACTGCATTTCTACAATAAAAATAAGGACAGAAGAAAGGATCAGCATATCCGAGCCGAATCTGGTCAGCAGATATCGGTTCAAAAATGCAAACAGAATGGACAGAAACAGAGAACTGGCAGCATCTACAATACCGTAATATGCAATCTGTATTACTGTTTTGCCTGAGAAACATACGCCTAATTTAAGGGAATTTCTTTTGTTTACAAAATGAAGGAGACAAATGGAAATACTTATCAGTGAGGCAAGCAGTGATCCGAGACCTATTCCGGACACTCCCATGATCCTGCCGAGTATTACCGACAACAGAACACTGCCTATTGAACCTATTATATCCGCCAGAAGACTTAACGTCTCATTTCCGTCAGCATATATCATTCCTGTCAGAAATGTATAAAGCGGCATAACAATAATGTCAATTCTGATCCAGAACATGTAGGCTTTTGCATTTTCCAGTATTTCCGGTGTGGTATTAAAGGATGAAAGGTAGTAATCTCCCAAAAAAAGTAAAACAAGAAATATTATTGTTCCGCACCCTATTGCTGCTGTGAGGCCGGTTTGAAAAATGCGATCCGCCTTTTCCTTTTTAAAACTGCCGATCGCCTCCGAGTAAAGGATCGGAGATCCTATGGAGAGCAAGGTTGCTATAGATACGGCCATCGAATAAGACGGAACTACCAGGTTTACTCCGGCAACTGCTTTTTCTCCAAACAAAACACCGGCTATAACCGCATCCATCATAAGAATAAAAAACACAACAACGCTTGACAGTATTCCTCCGACCAGCATAGAATAGAATTTTTTCTTCATTATATCCATATTTTTACCTTCTTTTATGAATATTCAGAGCTTCCTTAACACTTGAAAAAGAAATAAAAAAAATTATATATATATTTTACAATACATTAAAAAATAAAACCATATATGGGCAGAAATCTAAACGGGCCGGTATAAATCGCATTTGCGATGGAATGTTGTTATACAGCCTTCCCGGCATTTGCCAATAAAAAGACTAAGGTTTAAAATAACCTTACAGATCTGAATTAAAAACCTATTGCCCGGACATCGGCAGGCAATGCCATTTAAATTTATTTAAGGGAGGTTTTTCATATGTCCATAAAAGCCTTTTACATGGTACCTCACCCACCCATAGCGGTCCACGAGATAGGACGTGGCGAGGAAGAAATGATCCGCCCAAGCCTTGATTCATACGATGCGGTAGCGAGAGACATCGCAAAGATAAAACCCGAAACCATAATAATCACAAGTCCGCATCAGGTGCTCTACTCTGATTATTTCCATATTTCACCGGGCAGGCACGCTACCGGAGACTTTTCATCCTTCCGTGCACCTGAGGTCACATTTAATGTAGATTACGATGAAGAGCTGGTAAACAAGATAAGTGAGCTCTGCGGCCTTATGAACTTCCCTGCCGGTCCTGACGGAGAACGAAACCCGTCGTTGGACCACGGCGTAATGGTTCCGCTCTATTTCATAAATAAATACTACACAAACTACAAGCTTGTGCGGATCGGCCTCTCCGGCCTCTCGCTCGAAGCCCATTACCATTTCGGCGAACTGATAGCAAATGCTGTCCAGGCCCTCGGCAGAAGTTGTGTATTCGTAGGAAGCGGTGACCTCTCCCACTGTCAGAAACAGGACGGCCCGTACGGCTACAAACCTGAAGGCCCGGCCTACGACGAAAAGCTGATGGACACCATGAACCGCGGAGCCTTTAAGGAGCTTTTAAACTTTGATGAGGTCCTGTTAGACAAAGCCGAAGAATGCGGACACAGATCATTCACGATAATGGGAGGAGCCGTAGGAAATGATGAGGTTGACATAACTACTTTATCCCATGAAAGCACCTTTGGCGTCGGATACGGCTTTGCTATCTATCATCCAAAGGAGAAGCAGATGAACAAGACAGAAAGCAATGACATTTATGTAAACCTTGCTAAAATGACTATAGCCGAGTATATAACCGATCATAAACGTCTGAAAGTTCCCGATGATCTCCCGGACGAATTAACAAAAACAAGAGCCGGTGCCTTTGTTTCGATTCACGAGCATGGCATGCTCCGTGGCTGCATAGGAACCATAGGCCCAGTGCGCGACAGCCTTGCCGAAGAGATCA
>JAILOD010000246.1 GCA_024691015.1 Lachnospiraceae bacterium | reverse complement strand
GCTGATTATCAGCTTGTTACCGCATTTAAAAACTCTATAATCTTAACCCTGTTTACGGTTCTGGGCCTTATATTCACGGGAGCAATGGCCGGATATGTTATCCAGAGAAGAAAAGACAGGACAATGAAGATCATAGAATGGGTTATAATGCTGGGTCTTATGATCCCTGCATCAATTCTTCCTACTATTTCACTCCTGCAGAGCCTTCATCTTTATAAGACAATGGCCGGAATGGTGCTTATAGAGATCGCGCTTCAGACACCATTTACAATAATGCTGTTTAAGGGGTATATGGCTTCAATTCCCACGGAGCTTGAAGAAGCGGCCCGCATCGACGGATGTAATAACTGGCAGATCTTCAGATATGTCATTAATCCGCTGTTAAAGCCGATCAGAGCAACCGTAATAATACTTACTGCAGTTACCACTTTTAATGATTTTACAAATCCGTTATACTTTTTACCGGGAGCAAAGAATGCAACGGTTCAGCTGACATTGTATAATTACAAGGGACAGTTCAAATCAAGCTATAACCTACTTTTTGCAGACATCATTTTAATAACCGTGCCTATGCTGATCCTTTTCCTGATCTTCAATAAAAAGATCGTAGACGGTATGGTAAGCGGAGCGGTAAAAGGATAATTAATGAAATATCAGACCAGGATAATCTTATATTACACGACCATCGCATTGTTTTTAAGCATAATAATGGGAGCGTCCATATACTTTGTGAATAGCAGGAATACACAGAAGAGCCGCATTAATTCTCTTAATGTAACGGCACGTCAGATCACAACACAGTTTGACGATAAGCTCTCCGGGATGGATGCGATAATAGATTATATCCTGTCCGATTCAAAAATACTTAAGGGAATCACAATGTTGGGAACGGCATCAGACGGTACCGTTCCTGACGATTATATTGCAAGTGCCGTAAGTGATATCAGAACTGGACTCAACACATATTATATTATTGATAATACGTTCAGAACTCTGTTTTATAATCAAAATGGAAATATCGTGAGCTCTTATCCTCATGAATCGGTTTACAACGTTGTAACTGATAAGATCGATATTGATTCAGTGCCTTACATTTCCCTGGTAGCAGGTAAAGGCGGAAGGTCAGTCTTAGTAGGTGAACATACCGATAAATGGGGACGTAAGGTAGGTCCAAACGTCTTTTCGCTTATCAAAGAGATACAGGGTCATAAGATGGGCTTTATTGAAACGGAGAAGGGCATAGAAGAGCTTACAGAAATGACCGGAGAAGATGATATCACAGATTATTTTATAGTTATAAACGGCAATGAACTTTTATATTCAAGCAACAAAGCCGTTAATGATAATAATATAGAAAGCTTTATACCGGCTGTTAACAGTAAAGATGTTATTCATAATGACGGATTTACTATCGTCGGGATGAACTCCGATAAATATGATTTTTATGTCGGAGTGATGCAGGGGGAGGATGTTTTCAGAGCTGAAAGGAGAGCGGTTTTTTTAACCTCGGTACTTTCGCTCATCATTGTTTTTCTCATAGGGCTGATATTTATCATCCTCTGGTCCTATGTTCTTGTTAAACCCATAAACGAATTGAGAAAGATAGTTGAGGATACGAATCTGGACAACCTGAATGAAACACCTGAGAGTGGGGATATGGATGGGCAGTCCGATGAGATAAGAGCTCTGGCGAAGAGTTACTCGGATATGACAAACCGTCTGGATAAGGCTGTAAAAAATGAAAGAAGATCCAGTCTTTTGTCGCTGCAGGCACAGTTTGATACTCTTCAGGCCCAGGTTAATCCGCATTTTTTATATAATGTTTTAAACATTATCTCCGCACGCGGAGTAATAGACGGTGATGATGTTATCTGTGAGATAACCGAAGCTTTGGCATCAATGTTAAGATATGCCACCAACAATAAGGAAAGATATGCCTCCTGCGGACAGGAGCTGGAATATCTGGATAATTACAGTTACCTGCTTAAATCAAGATATGAGGATAAATTCGAATTTTCATCGAAAATTGATGAAGGAGTTCGTGATGAGATGATCCCGAAGATGACATTCCAGCAGATCATTGAAAACTCCGTAAAACACGGCTTTAAAGATAAGACGGATATTATGAGGGTCAGTGTCACGGGCTGCGATTGTAAAGACCATTTTGAGATAAGGATAGAGGATAACGGCACAGGTTTTACTGAGGAAAAAATTAAAGAATTAAAACAGAAATGTGAAAAGAGCAGGAATAAGATTCTTTCCGGAGAAATGCCGGAACTGGAGATAGGAGAGATGGGACTTGTAAATACTTATATGAGATGCTTCATCCTCTATAATGATAAGCTTATTTTTGATTTTCGAAATACAGAAGAAGGTGCAATGGTAGTTGTAGGAGCGTTCAGGTAATGTATAGTGTGATAGTTGCGGAGGACGAACCTCTTGCGTTAAAAAGCATATGTTCGATAATTGAGAGGCATTGCCCGGATTTTAAGGTTGTATGTACGGCCGAGAATGGTAAGGATGCTGCAAAGGCCATAAGGGAGATTAAACCAGACCTGGTTATCAGTGACATTAAAATGCCCCGTCCTACCGGAGTTGAGCTTGCTGAGATATTCCGGGAGGAGCTTCCTGATGTATGTTTCATAATCATCAGCGGGTTTCAGGATTTTGAGTTTACCCAGTCAGCTATAAGGTCAGGCGTTACGGATTATCTGTTAAAGCCTATAACTCCCGGTATCGTTAAGAATTCGGTTGAAAAGGCAGCGGAAAGAATAAGGGTTATCAGATATCACGCAAGAAATACCATGCTTCGAAGCATGGGGCGCGGAGAGAGCGTTCCGGAGTATGAGCTCAAACGGTATTTTCCCGATGAGAGCTATTACATATGTATAACCAGAAAAGGAGGACTTCCGAGACGGTTCTATTTTGACCGTAACAGGGAGATATACTCTGACATAAATGAAAGCTTTATTGTCTTCGGACGGGATGAGATGGAAAGCCTTTATATGATCCCCGAAGAGATCCTCGGTAGTAAGAAGGCCTTTCTGGATTATGTGGAGAAACTATCGGATGATTTGTCGGATGTCAGTTATAAAACGGTAGTATACAATTCAAAACCCTTTAAAGTGGACAGAATACTTGAAAATGTCCAAAGTATATACAGAAATTTTGATAAATTAAGCGTTATTGGGAAATCCCGCATTATAGATATAGCAGATCTTAATGAAAAAGAATTATGCGATGACGATTATGATGATTGTGATATGATCATTGACGAAGTTGGCGGATATGCACAGCAAAGACGTCTGGCCGAAATAAAAGAGTGCCTGAGAAGGACTGCGAAAAAATGGGACATTGATGGTAAAAATCAATTGTGGGTTGAGTACTTTGTGAGAGAAATGTTTGTCCTTTTAAGAAGATACAAGCTTATAGAGGTATCGATAGGTGAGGCGGAGTATCTTATGGGTGATGTGTTCTTTAATGCCGGAAATCTGGAAGAGCTTATGGAGGGCATAATAGATATTCTGCCGGAAAGCGCAGAAGAAGGAGTGATAGAAAAGGTTGATTCAAAAGAGAGCTTTGACATGATAGACCAGTTTCTTAAAGCAAATATCTCGACCAGCTATTCACTTCAGGAGATCAGTGACAGATTTAATATCTCTCAGGTATATATGAGCCGAATATTCAGAAAATATACTTCCGTGTCCTATAATAAGTATATGACAAGCTTGAGGATAGACAGAGCCAAGGAGCTTATGACAAATGATCCTACTTTGTTTATAAAAGATGTTGCAATTATGGTAGGTTATCCGGATCAGTTCTATTTCAGCCGTATATTCAGATCTTATACCGGAAGAAGTCCTTCGGAATACCTTAAGGAAGCGGAGCAATAATAAATTAACATACAGTGGAACACCACGGAAAGAGAAGGAAAAATGAAGATTGAAAGATTAAGAGTTAACCGTTTGGAAAATCCTGTTGGCTATGATCTTATGAAACCGACCGTATCTTATGTTGTACGGGATGCAAAGGGCAGAAGGCAGACAAGTGCCAGAATAGTGGTAGCTTATGATGAGGAATTTAAGGATATCGTATATGACAGTGGAGATAAGGACGACATTGTAAGTACGGCATTTGAGCTTCCTTTTGAGACAAAGAGTGAAACAAGGTACTACTGGAAGGTAAGTGTAAAGGATGATGCAAATGATTCGGCAGAGTCGGATACAGCTTACTTTGAGACTGCTAAGGGCGATGCCTGGGATGCGGACTGGATCAGTGTTAAGGGTGACAATAAGGTACAGGCCGTAATGTATAAGGAGATAGAGGTTAAAAAGCCCGTAAAGAAGGCTCGTATATATATGACAGGGCTCGGTCTTTACGAGTTGAACATAAACGGAGAGAAACAGGGGGATGAGAGGCTTCTTCCGGGATTTTTCGTATATGACAGTTATCTTCAGTATCAGACCTTTGATGTTAGCTTTAAGGAAGGTAAGAATCTTATAGAAGTTCTTATGGGAGACGGATGGTACAAGGGTAATTACGGTCTTGTAAAGAGATATGAAAACTATGGTGACAGGCTGGCTCTTATAGCAGAGATAAAGCTCTTCTATGAGGACGGTACAACGGAGAAGATATTAACGGATACAAGCTGGAGGGCAAGAAACGGCCACATTATGGAGAGCGGTATCTATTCGGGTGAGGTTATCGATATGACTGCCGATGTAACGAAGCAGTATGAGACCGAAGTCATCGATATAGATAAGTCGCTTTTGATCCCCAGATTGTCACCGGCTATAAAGGTGATAAATAAGATAAAGCCGGTAGAGCTTATCCATAC
>JAILOD010000241.1 GCA_024691015.1 Lachnospiraceae bacterium | reverse complement strand
CAGCTTGGAAAATATTCCACTACATTTATATATATATTCTATGAATGTAATGATCTCTTTTTAAAAGTAAAATCATTAATAATCAAAGTGATGACCATCGCTGTATTCTGTTCCATAATGTCTATGATGATCACAATGGGAGTAAAAACCATTATTTCAGTGCTCGGAATGTTTGGAACCTTCCTTATAGGACTGGGAATACTGATGATAGTATACTGTCTGCTCCTGTTGATGATCGGAAAACTTAATCCCATAACCTTCGTAAGGAAATATGCGCCTTACATGCTTCAGGCTTTCTCACTTGCATCCTCAAATGCATCAATACCGGTCAATATGGAAGCCTGTGAAAAGAAGCTCGGAATAAACAAGAAAATATATTCTTTATCAATTCCGCTCGGTGCAACCATTAATATGGACGGATCCTGTATTCATCTTGCCGTATTTGCCCTTACCCTTGCAAAAATATATAACGTTGAAATAACTGAAACCACTCTTTTTTCGATGATAATAGCCATAATAGTCCTGTCAATCGGAGCACCGGGCATACCGGGGGCGGGGCTTATATGTCTGTCCGTTCTTTTAGTACCGATGAATGTTCCTATCGAAGCTATAGGGCTTGTAATGGGAATTGACTCGCTGTGTGGAATGTTCAGATGTATGAATAACTGCCTCGGTGACGTTGTGGTTTCTACGATAGTTGCAAAAAGTGAGGGGCAGCTTGATATAGAAATGTATAACAGCTAATGAGAAATCATAGTAAAATTGAAAATTGATCAACGATAATGTATAATTATTAAGCCTATGAATTTTTTTAAATTTTAGATCACGGAGGTATTAAAATTGCATTTAGCAGAAGAATTAAATGCACAATTGATAGTAGATACCTTATTTGTCTTTGATGTTCCTGTTATAGGTGATCTGACGATATCGGAATCCATTTTTATCAGCTGGATAATAATTCTGGCGGTTCTGATCCTTTGTCTGATATTCACTCATAATCTGAAGGTGCATAATCCCGGAAAAAGACAGCTTGCGGCCGAGGCAGCAGTTACATGGATACAGAACCTCATAAAGGACATGCTTGGAGAAGAAGCGATTGAGTATACGGAATATCTGATGGCGGTGCTTATCTATATAGGTCTTGCCAATACTATAGGGCTGTTTGGCATGAAGCCTCCCACAAAGGATCTCAATATCACCATAGCATTAGCTGTTATGAGCATAATTGTTGTTCAGGTGGCAGGTATCAGGAAAAAAAGGGTCGGTGGATGGCTTAAATCCTTTACCCAGCCGGTAGCCATCGTCACACCCCTAAACATAATGGAGCTTGCCATAAAACCGCTGTCGCTTTGCATGCGACTTTTTGGAAATGTTATCGGTGCTTTTGTTATCATGGAGATCATAAAGATAGTGGTGCCCATCGGAATACCGGTAGTATTCAGTGCATATTTCGATATTTTCGACGGTCTGCTGCAAGCCTATGTATTTGTATTTTTAACGAGTATCTATATTAAAGAAGCAATTGAATAATAATAATTTTTAGGAGGGATATAAAAATGAGTTTATTACCAATCGGTGCAGCTATAGCCGCATTAACAGGAATCGGTGCGGGAATCGGAATCGGTATCGCAACAGCAAAGGCAGTGGATGCGGTTGCACGTCAGCCTGAAGCAGACGGAAAGATATCAAAGCTTCTGATCCTTGGTTGTGCACTTGCGGAAGCAACTGCAATTTACGGATTCGTTGTAGCGGTTCTTATCATTTTCATGTTAGGCAATTAAGGAGGAACAAAAGTTGCTGAACATCAGCCCAACAACTATGGTTTTTACCATAATAAATTTACTTATATTGTTTTTCATTCTCAGGAAGTTTCTCTTTAAGCCTATCAATAACATCATCGCAAAAAGAGAAGAAGAGATGAAAGCCGCTGAAGAAGAGATACGCAAAAGAGAAGAGGAAACAATCGATCTCAAAGCACAGCTCGATGAACAGCTGGCTAATATAGAGGATGAGAAAACAGCCATTCTTGCCGATACAAATGCAAAAGCAGCCATCGAATACGACAAGATCGTTAATGCTGCAAAGGATGAAGCTGCTGTAATAATCGATGATGCAACCAAAAAGGCGATCATCGAACAGGAACGTGTTAAAAAGGCAGCAGAGGGACAGATTGCAGATATCGTCGTTCAGGCAACAGAGAAGATGCTGGCAGGTACTGTCAGTGAGGAAGAAAACAGAGAGCTTTATGAAAAGTTTCTGAATAAGGCAGGTGGCTCACAGTGACCGATAAGATACGTCAGTATGTCCGTATTCTTTATAATGATAATATTTCCGCGAAGAGCGTTAATGAGGTCCTGGAAAGGTTTATTTCCGATCCCGTAATGTATAATGACCTGTGCGATCCCAATAAAGACAGAGCAAGAAAATACCGGGTAATAGAAAAAATCTTTCCCAAGGACATCAAAGAGTTTTTGAAGCTCCTGATAGAAATGGAGGACCTTGACGAATTCAGGGAGATAGCCAAGGCACTCAGATCATTAGAGATAACCGATATCAACGAAAAAAATGCTATCCTTACCTATGTTACACCTCCTACGGAAGAACAGCTTACAAAGATCCGGGAATTCCTTAATGAAAAAATGGGGGAGAAGGATTATAAGCTGATAATGAGAGAAGACCGCTCCATAGGGGGAGGTTTTATCTTAAGGGCCGGAATAACCGAGTATGACTGGTCTGTTAAAGGTCGTGTAAATCAGTTTGCCGAAAAGATCAAAGGCAAGATAAACGAAGACTCCTACAAAACCGGAAATATCATCAATATCCTTAAAGCAGAGGTTGAAGAGTTTGAGCTATACGCAAAGGGCAATGAGATAGGTTATGTATGCTGGGTCGGAGACGGCATAGCACGGATCACCGGGCTTGCTCATGTTGTATACGGTGAGATCGTTATTTTCGATAACGGCGCAAAAGGCATGGTATTGGATCTTAAAAAGAGTACGGTCGGAGGCATTCTTTTCGACCGTGAAAATGAGATCCGTGAAGGAACACGAGTTGTTCGTACCGGTAACAGAGCAGGTATGAGGGTTGGAAATAACTTCCTTGGCAGGGTTATTGATGCACTGGGAGTACCCATTGACGGTATCGGCCCTATAGAATCCACTGAAAGCCGTCCCATTGAAACCATAGCTCCGGGAATAGTTGAAAGAAAGAGTGTAAGTGTTCCTATGGAAACCGGTATACTTGCGATAGATTCAATGTTCCCTATCGGAAGAGGACAGAGAGAACTGATAATCGGTGACAGACAGACAGGAAAAACGTCTATCGCCATAGATACCATAATAAATCAAAAGGGAAAAGATGTTATCTGTATCTATGTTGCCATTGGACAGAAAGCATCCACGGTTGCAAAACTGGTTGCAACCTTAAAGAAAAATGAGGCGATGGACTATACCACGGTAGTAAGCTCCACCGCATCGGATCCTTCGCCCTTGCAATATATAGCACCATATTCCGCAACAGCTTTGGCGGAATACTATATGTACCAGGGTAAGGATGTTTTAATAGTATACGACGATCTTTCAAAGCATGCGGTGGCCTACAGAGCCATTTCTCTGCTTTTGGAAAGGCCTCCGGGACGTGAAGCATATCCGGGTGATGTTTTCTATCTTCACTCAAGGCTTCTGGAAAGGTCGTGCCGTCTTGCACCGGAATACGGAGGCGGGTCCATTACGGCTTTGCCTATTATAGAGACTCAGGCCGGAGATGTTTCGGCTTATATACCTACAAATGTAATTTCCATCACAGATGGTCAGATCTATCTCGAAAGCAACCTTTTCTTTGCAGGCCAGCGCCCTGCGGTAAATGTAGGCCTTTCGGTATCCCGTGTCGGTGGTGCAGCTCAGACTCCTGCAATGAAAAAAACAGCAGGGTCTTTGCGTATCGATCTGTCACAGTACCGGGAGATGGAGGTGTTTACCCAGTTCTCATCGGATCTTGATCAGGCAACAAAGGATCAGCTTAATAAAGGAAAGGCTCTTATGGAGATATTAAAGCAGCCGCTTGAGCATCCTTTATCAATGGCAGAGCAGGTAATTCTGTTGTTTGCCGCCAATAAAAAGTTTTTAACGGATATTCCTACTGAAGAGATCAGGGATTTCACGAAGGGGATGTTAAAATATCTTCACGAAAACTATGAACCGGATATTCTGACTCTTACAAATACAAAGATGATGAATGATCCGCTTGCAGATAAGCTCTATGAGGGGATCATGAAATATAAAGAAGAGCTCTGGACAGAAACCGAAGAAAAGCCGGAAGAAAAGTAAAGGTGATATATGTCAGGTACACGGGAAATAAAAAACAGAATAAACAGTGTTCGTGACACGCAGAAGATCACAAACGCCATGTATCTGATCTCTTCAACAAAGCTCAGAAAAGCCAGAAAGCAGCTTGAAGATACGGAGCCGTATTTTTTTGCAATGCAATCCACAATACAGAGGCTACTCCGGCACCTTCCGGATTTAGACAGTATCTATCTGGATGAAGGGGAAGATGTCCCCGAAGACAAAAAGGTAACGGCGGTTCTTGTTATCACTGCGGATAAAGGGCTTGCGGGAGCATACAATCATAATGTGATCCGCGGGTTGGATGAGCTGATGAAGACCAAAAGACATGCCAAGCTTTTTGTTGTAGGAGAGGTCGGCAGGCATTATTTTGATGTTCACAAAATACCGATAGAGGAAACATTTAAGTACACCGCTCAGAACCCGTCCCTGCACAGGGCCAGGATGATAACCGAAAAGCTTCTGGAATTGTATCAGAGCAGGGAGATTCACGAGCTCTATATTCAGTACACTTCGATGAAGAATTCGATGGAATCCGAGAGTGTCGGTGCGAAGCTTCTGCCTTTAAAGACAGGGATAGAAAGCGTTCATATTCCGTCGGAAGTGCCTCAGGAGGAATTCATAATGTCACCGTCTCCTGAGGATGTTGTTAATAACGTGCTTCCCAACTACATTACCGGTTATATATACAGTGCATTGGTTGAGTCGTTCTGTTCCGAGCAGAACTCCAGAATGCTTGCGATGCAGTCGGCCAATAAGAGTGCAAATGATATACTTCACGATCTCTCGATCCAGTACAATCGTGTACGTCAGTCTATCATTACACAGGAGATCACGGAAGTGTCCTCCGGTGCTAAAGCCATAAGAAGAGAAAACTAAGAGGAATAAAATGACTAATGGAGAAATAATTCAGGTCATGGGACCTGTAGTCGATGTCAGATTTGATAACGCAGAAAGCATGCCCTTCATAAAGGATGCCCTTACGGTAGATAATAACGGTAAAAGGGGTGTTATGGAGGTTTCGCAGCATATAGGCCAGGGCGTGGTAAGGTGCATAATGCTGAACGAGAGTGAAGGGCTTTACAGGGGGATGGCAGTTGTTCCCACAGGCGGACCGATAAAGGTTCCTGTAGGAGAGAAGACACTTGGCCGTCTGTTTAACGTTTTCGGTGAAACCATCGATAACGGAGAAGAGGTCGAAGGAGAAGATAAGTGGTCCATTCACAGAGATCCTCCGGGGTTTGAAGATCAGTCGCCTGTTCAGGAAATGCTTGAGACCGGTATAAAGGTCGTGGATCTGTTAGCCCCCTACGCAAAGGGCGGTAAAGTCGGTCTTTTCGGAGGAGCCGGAGTAGGAAAGACAGTCCTTATTCAGGAGCTTATCAGAAATGTTGCTACAGAGCACGGCGGGTATTCAATATTTACCGGTGTAGGAGAGCGTTCACGTGAAGGTAACGATCTCTGGACAGAGATGAGGGAATCAGGTGTTCTTGAGAAGACAGCCCTTGTTTTCGGTCAGATGAATGAGCCGCCGGGAGCCAGAATGAGGGTGGCTGAAACCGGGCTCACGATGGCCGAATATTTCAGGGATGAAGAGCATAAAGATGTTCTTTTGTTCATAGATAATATTTTCAGATTTGTACAGGCAGGCTCCGAGGTTTCGGCAATGCTCGGTCGTATGCCTTCTGCGGTAGGTTATCAGCCTACTCTTTCAAACGACCTTGGTGAGCTTCAGGAGAGGATTGCTTCTACGCGAAAGGGATCTGTAACATCGGTTCAGGCAGTCTACGTTCCGGCTGATGACCTTACCGATCCCGCTCCTGCAACTACATTCGCCCATCTGGATGCAACAACGGTTCTTTCCAGAAAGATCGTTGAGCAGGGGATTTATCCTGCAGTCGACCCTCTGGAATCATCCTCAAGGATACTTGAGCCCGGAGTAGTAGGAGAAGAGCATTACAAGGTTGCCAGAAAGGTTCAGCAGCTTCTGCAGAAATACAGGGAGCTTCAGGATATCATTGCCATCCTTGGTATGGAAGAGCTTTCAGAAGAGGATAAGATGATAGTTTACAGAGCCAGAAAGGTTCAGCGTTTTCTTTCGCAGCCGTTCCATGTGGCAGAGCAGTTTACGGGTGTTCCAGGTAAATATGTACCTATCGAGGAAACCATTCGCGGTTTCAGGGCCATTATTGAGGGCGGTGCAGATAAATATCCGGAGTCATCATTTTTTAATGTCGGTACTATCGATGATGTTGTGGATAAAACAAGAAAAAGTTAAAGGCAGATAAACTATGGCTGAGTTATTTTATATAAGAATAATAGCATCAGACAAGGTTTTCTATGAAGGCAAGGTTCAGGCATTTGTAGGTACAACGATGGATGGTGAGTTTGAATTCCTGGCTCATCACGAGGAAGAGATCGTGGCACTGAATGTCGGTACCTTCAGATACAAGGATGCCGAGGGTAACTGGATCAAGGCCGTTTCCGGTCTTGGTGTTGCGCAGTATGCCAACAACAGATGTACGATATTGGTGGATACCTGCGAGAAGCCTGAGGACATCGACAGAAAAAGAGCTCAGGCAGCTCTTGAGCGGGCCAGGGAGCAGATCAGGCAGAACCGCTCACAGGCAGAATATTATGTGGCTCAGGCTTCACTTGCCAGGGCACTTACAAGACTAAAAGAAACGTTCGCTTCTTCGGGTAAGGGGCCGAGGCTGTAACAAAGGATAGATATTATTATAAATATCTGCAGGGAGGAATTTATGGAACAGGAAATTGTAATCGTATTGGATTTCGGCGGGCAGTATAACCAGCTAATTGCCCGAAGAGTTCGTGAATGCAATGTTTATTGCGAGGTTCATCCCAATACCATACAGATAGAGAAGTTAAAGGAGATGAAGCCGAAAGGTATCATCCTTACGGGTGGGCCCAACAGTGTATATAAAGAGGATTCACCCACTTATTCCAAAGAGCTTTTTGAGCTTGGGATCCCTGTGCTCGGAATCTGCTATGGTGCTCAGCTTATGGATCATAAACTGGGTGGAAAGGTTGCCACGGCACCCGTTTCGGAATATGGAAAAACCTCCGTTACATTGGATAACAACAAAGCTCTGTTTAAGGACGTAAAAAATGTGTCCACCTGCTGGATGAGTCATACGGATTATATTGAGGAGCTCCCGGAAGGTTTTGAGAATACCGGTTATACTTCAAACTGTCCCAATGCGGCTATGGAGAATGAGGCAAAGAAGCTCTATGCCGTTCAGTTCCATCCCGAGGTTGTTCATACCGAAGAGGGTACAAAGATCTTAAGGAATTTTGTAATAGATATCTGTGGCTGCAAGGCCGATTGGAAGATGGATTCCTTTGTTGAAACAACGGTCGCCGCTTTAAAGGAAAAGATCGGATCGGGGCGTGCGCTCTGTGCTCTTTCCGGTGGTGTTGATTCGTCGGTTGCCGCGGTTCTTTTGAGTAAGGCTATCGGAGAGCAGCTTACCTGCGTATTTGTTGATCATGGTCTTCTTCGTAAGGATGAGGGCGATGAGGTTGAGGCAGTATTCGGGCCAAAGGGGCCATACAAGCTGAACTTCATCCGTGTGAATGCCCAGGAGCGTTTTTATGAAAAGCTTGCCGGTGTTACGGATCCCGAGCAGAAGAGAAAGATAATCGGTGAAGAATTCATCCGTGTATTCGAGGCTGAGGCCAAGAAGATAGGAAAGGTGGATTTCCTTGTGCAGGGAACCATTTACCCGGATGTTATAGAATCCGGTTTAGGTAAGGCCGCCGTCATAAAGTCGCATCACAATGTTGGCGGGCTTCCGGATTATGTTGATTTTAAAGAGATTGTTGAACCGCTAAGGATGCTGTTTAAGGATGAGGTCAGGCGTGCCGGCTTAG
>JAILOD010000236.1 GCA_024691015.1 Lachnospiraceae bacterium | reverse complement strand
CCTTCTTAGGAGAGCTTGAAGATCAGTTTGACGTTGACATAGAGCAGGAGAGCGCACTTCAAGTCCATACGATCGGTGAGGCTCTGAAAATGCTTGAAGAATTACAGGAGGCATAAGATGAAGACAATAAGAGAGATATTGGATGCTGCAGTCGGTTCATATAAGGATCTTCCCGCGGTAAGGTGGCTTGAGAAAAAAGAGGTTAAGGAGTGTTCATATAACAAACTGGGAAGCGATGTGGAAGCCATCAGGCAGAGCCTTTTTAAAGAGGGCTTAAATGGAGCTCATATCGCACTTATCGGTACATCATCACTCTCATGGATAGAAGCATATCTTGCGATAACAACCGGCGAAAACACAGCGGTGCCTTTAGATGCACTTCTTCCAGCAGAGGATCTCATAGAGCTTTTAAACCGCGCAGATTGTGAAGCATTGTTTTTAACACCGAAGGGAATTGCACTTGCAGACGCAGTTAAAGCGAACTGTCCCAAGGTCAGGAAGATATGGATACTTCAGGAGGAAGAGCTTGACGGATATGAGACGATGAAGGCTCTTTTAAACAAAGATGCAGGTGAAATGCACAGCTTTAAAACAGAGGGAGAGGATCTTGCTACGATAATCTTTACCTCAGGTACCACGGGTAAGAGTAAGGGAGTTATGCTTACTCAGGAAAACCTGGCGGAAAATGTAGCAAGTGTGGATTACACCGTTGATCCCGGCTGTGTGCTTATGAGCGTGCTTCCCATCCATCATGCCTTCTGTCTTGTTATGGACTGGCTTAAAGGCTTCTCCCTGGGCGCAATTGTCTGCATTAACGATTCATTCATGCATATGGTAAGGAATATGAGTATCTATAAGCCCGAGGTTATGCTTATGGTGCCGCTTATGATAGAGACCATTTATAAAAAGCTCGCCGCAGCTGATCAGAGCATTCCGCCCGAAGCACTTGCAGCTAATGTATTCGGCGGAAGGCTTCGCATCATCTTCACGGGTGGAGCACACCTGGATCCATATTATATCGGCGTTTTTGAAAAATATGGTGTACAGATCCTCGAGGGTTACGGAATGTCGGAGTGTTCTCCCGTTATAAGCTCAAATACACCCGAAAATCATAAGGCCGGTTCTATCGGCAGACCCTTACCCAATGTTGAGATCAAATTCGACAACGGTGAGATCCTGGTCAAGGGCAGCAGCGTTATGAAGGGCTATTATCAGATGGAAGATGAGACGGCTAAGACCCTTGAGGGCGGCTGGCTTCATACAGGTGACAAGGGTTATATGGATGAAGACGGATATCTGTTCATAAACGGAAGGGTAAAGAATCTGATCATCCTGTCAAACGGAGAAAACATCTCACCCGAGGAGATCGAGAACAAGCTGGCTCTAAATATGCTTGTGGGTGAGGTTATTGTAACAGGTGAAAATAACGGCCTTACTGCGAGGATATACCCGGATAAGGAGGTTATTGAGGCAAAGGGAATTGACGAGACTACAGTGCCTGCCGCTCTGCAGCAGATGGTAGATGAATACAACAAAACACAGCCTACATACAGACAGATCACAGGTCTTGTTGTAAGGAACAATCCCTTCCATCGCAATACCACAGGTAAGATAAAGAGAACAGAGGCTGAGATAGACGACTGATAAGTCTTAAGGTTTTGCGGAAGCGCCCAAATAAGGCATGATTCCGGATAAGAAAATATGTGAGAGGATATCGGCCATTTCTTCCGCAGGGGAGGAGCAGTCTTCGGCGATCCATTTGTGAAGGACACCGATGGTGCTGCCGATGGCACCGGCAATGTAATAAGAGGCCGAGCTGTTTGTTCTGCCTTCTGCCAGAGAAGTTTCCGATACCTCCGTCACATAATTATGAAACATTGTGATAGCTTTTTCAAAGAACCCGTCTCCACCACCGCTATGCAAGAGGTTGGAAAGGAAGGGGTTCTTTTTTGTGTAGTTGCAGATGGCAAGAAAATATGAATGGCACATGTCGTGGTCGTTCTTGGGATGAAAGCTTTCCATCATACGGAAGATATCGTTGATGGTCTTGTCTTCGGCAGCAGCCATAAGCGCAGGCACATTTTCATAATGATTGTAAAAGGTGCTGCGGACTATGCCGGCTTTTTTTATAACATCCGAAACGCTGATCTTTTCAACAGGTTTTTCGTTTAAGAGCAGGAAAAAGGCATCGTAAATGGCATCTTCTGCTGTACAATATCTTTCATCTGATTCGTTCATGCTTATACCCCAATTAAATAATTCTTTGATTTATTTTAACAGATACAGGGAAAGTAGAAAAGAGAATACTACGATATTAAATAACGAAAACTGCCGTAAGAGTCTGGCGTATGATATAATAAAAGAGTTTTCGGGAGTTTGTTTTACACGTATAATTCAGTTCGGGTTAATGATAAAGCAGGGGAAGAAATATATATGTTCAGGAAACTTTCTAACAGAAATATGTATTTATATAAAAAGTCCTATCTTAATCGTCGTCTTGAGAAGGATGTTATGGAGGATGGGATCGCATACATTCCGGTTAAGGTGGAGAGCATAAATGACATCATAAGCAGATTCAGTGTCAGGGGACTGGAGTCTCTGAATTCGGAATTTATGGATTATATTATGGATTATATAGATTTCATCCCTTCAGAGTTTCCTGTCGTGCTGGAAATACACGGGCCTGAATTCAGCCGGGATGAAAAGAAGGTGATCATCGATACCGTTCAAGCCGATATGGATTATCTGTTGGGAAGGAAGCAGGAGGAGATAGCTGGCAAAAGAAAAAAGTTTATTTATATGCTCATAGGGACCATAGTATCTGGAACAATATTCAGTTTTGTGCAAAGATGGCTCTGGGAAATGCCACTGGAGTTTTTCTATGTGGTATTCTGGCTTTTTGCGGATGCGTTCGTAAGGTATATTTTTATCGAGAAGACGGATTACAACGAAGAAAAAATACGCTACGGAAGACTTGCCAGCATGAAGGTCGAGTTCGTGGAACAGGGTTGATATATGGGCTGCGGGGGTGCATGATCTCCGCTTGAGGTTCGTTTTATGCTGGCCGCAGCAGAACAAGGATCCGGTGAGGGTCTTAAGAGTGAGCAATGAACATTATTAAGGATTATTTACAATGAAAAAGAAATAAAACTGAAAACGCCTTAAGAATCATTTATGGCACATTATCGTTTATCTTTCGTATAATATTAAAGAAGATCAATTTTTAGTATTGTGATGAGGTAAAGGAGAATCATATGGCTTATTATGTATTGAATGAAGGCTTTGAGCTTCGCGGATGGAAGGGACTTCCTTTTGGATTAAGGCATCCTAATCACTATTATACGGATTTTTTTCCAAAGGATATCTATCGTCTTGTATACCATCTTGACGGACAGCATGATATAGATGAAGAGTCACTTCCCGAAAAAGAGAAGGATTTATTAAAATATATGGTAGATTCGAAGATCGCTCTTAGAAGTGAAGAAAAAACACATCTTGAGCCGTATCAGGAATATAAATCATATCCGGCTATGTACAAAAACCATGTGCAGTGGTCGATAACGGGACGTTGTAATTATAACTGTAGACATTGCTTTATGTCGGCTCCGGATTATAAAGGGGAAGATATTACGCTTGAAGAGTGCATTCATATTCTTGATGAGCTTGATTCGTGTGGGATAAAAACACTTTCCCTTACAGGTGGGGAGCCGCTGGTCCACCCTGATTTTTATGAGATACTTGATGAGATAAATAAGCGCAATATGCAGCTGGAAACGTTGTATACGAACGCAGCGCTGGTAGATGACAAGCTTCTCGACGAGCTTGAAAAAAGAAGAATGCATCCGGTATTTAATATCAGCTTTGACGGCATTGACTGGCATGACTGGCTTCGTGGCGAAGAAGGGGCGGAAGAGAAAACCATAGCAGCATTTAAGCTATTACATAAACGGGGCTACGGTACCAGCTCATCCATGTGTATTCATCGTCATAATATTGATGGTCTTCGCGAAACCGTAAAGCTGCTGGCATCCTTAGGGCTGGGGCACCTTAAGATGAACGTGGCGAGCCCCACAGGACGATGGAAGAATGAAACCGAGCATTTCATATCCCAGGATGAAGCAAACGAAAAGATCATAGAGTATCTTCCGTATTACGTAGAAGACGGTATGCCGATTTCGGTTCAGTTTTGCGGACTCATTGACTTTAATAAGGAGAATAAGAGAATCTCGATCCCGTTCAAAAAATTCGGCGGAGCAGAAGGGGCTGACAAATCATTTGCCTGTGGAAGTGTAAAAAGCGGCATGTACATAAGCCCTAAGGGAAGGGTTCTTCCCTGCATGACACTGGGCGGTACGGCAATAGATCCTGAATTTGAATCAATTTTAGAAAAGCCGTTAAAGGAGATCCTGACAGATTCGCATTACAGAGATGTATGTATGTACAAGATGGGAGAATGCATAGAGCATAATGAAGAATGCCGTGACTGTAAATACAAGCTTGCCTGCGGGGCCGGCTGCAGGGCTTGTGCCTGTGGAGAAACAGGTACGGATTATAAGGGCATAGACGAAGAAGCGTGTCAGTTCTATAAGAATGGCTGGTACGAAAAAGCAATGGAGCTTATAGAGAAATACAAGGACAGCTTTCCTGGAGATGAAAAGGCTGAAGCGTAGCTGGTTTGATGCATTTGTACAGAGAAAAAGAGGAGCTTGACAATTAAATAATATTATAGTAATCTATGATAGCTAACACTGATAACAAACATTCATCTGTTGTGAGGATTTATATGCCAAGAGATAAGACAGCCAGTCACACCCGTATCATAAAGGCCATGACAGAGGAATTCCTTGAAAAAGGGTATGAGGGAGCTTCTATCAGAAGTATCGGAGCAAGGGCAGGTATAACATCTGCCGGGCTGTATCGTCATTATCCGGATAAGGAAGCTATGTTTTGCGCACTGGTCGATCCACTTATCAAAGAGATCAATGACTGGGCCAGTAAACATAGGGATAAGAAATATGATCTTACGGATAAAAGGGCACAGAAGGAAGAACTGTTTTCGGAAAATTTTACAGACCTTATTTTAACGGTCATTCTTCCGCACAAAGAAGTTTTTACGATGCTGGTTACTTCGGCAAAGGGAACAAAATACGAAAACTTTGTTCACGACTATGTCACCGCAAATCAGGGAGAGTTTCTTGAAGCAATAGAGCGTCTCAGGAAGAACGGATATCCTGTGAAGGAAATCGATGAGGAGAAGCTGCATATGCTGCTTTCAGCTTACATTACAGCTTGCTTTGAGCCGATAATCCACAACTATAGTGACGAAAAGATCGAGGAGTATATGAAAATGATAGAGGAATTTTTTATGCCGGGATGGATGAATATAATGGGATTAAAATAAGAGCCGCAAGGCTCTTTTTTATTTGCGTAAGTTATCGATTCCGTGTTAGCGATAACTAACAAATGTGGTTGGCATATCTTTAGGGGAAATCTGCAAATGATCAATAAAAGGAGGAGTAATTAAAGTGGACAAATTCAAAAACAGAGAACATATCAATATCATTAAAGCCTATGCCGGCCGGCATAAGAATCTGATATTGCTGGGAAGGATACTTGCGGGTATCAGCGCTGTTCTGTCGCTCATACCGTATTATCTGCTATGGAAAATATTGAAGATCGCATCCGAAGGAAGTGATCCGACAATGATAAAAACCTATGCCTGGCAGGCGGTAGCGTTAACCGTGCTGACGCTTTTGGTATATATTGCGGCGCTTTTATGTACGCATGTAGCGGCCTTCAGGGTCCAGGCAAATATGCGTCGTTCTCTTATGAAAAGGATCCTTACTCTGCCGCTTGGAGTTTTTGATGATGAGGGTACAGGAAAGATCAGAAGGATAGTCAATGACTCAACAGCGGCAACAGAAACATATATTGCACATAATCTGCCGGATAAGACCGTTGCCGCCGTTACACCGGTTGGTTTATGTATCCTTATCTTTGCTTTTAACTGGAAATTTGGTCTTTTCTGTATGATTCCGGCTGTGCTGGGATTTATCGGAATGATGAGTATGATGGGGAAAGGGATGCAGGAAAAAATGGCGGAGTATCAGACGGCTCTGGAAAAGATGAGCAGTGAAGCCACAGAGTACGTAAGAGGTATCCCGGTTGTAAAAACATTCGGGCAGACCGTACATTCCTTTAGCAGATTTAAAAAGACCATAGATGATTACGGGAAATGGACCACGGATTATACCATTGCCTTAAGAAAATCCATGATCGCTTTCATGACTTGTATAAATTCGATCTTTTTATTCATAATACTTGCAGCATATCTGTTCATAGGAACCGATAATATGCCTGCATCATCAGATATCCTGAACATTATGTATTACATCATAGTAACACCTCTTATAACTGTTGCTCTTACAAAGGTTGCATATTCGGGAGAGGCGGAGATGACATTGATAGATGCACTTGAAAGAGTAAAATCGGTGCTTGATATAGAGCCTCTTAAGACAGGGGATGATCCGAAGGAGCCGGAGGGGTTTACTCTCGAACTCAAAAATGTTACCTATCGTTATAAGGATAATGCGGCAGATGCGGTAAAGGATGTGAGTGCAGTTATAAAGCAGGGTGAGCATGTGGCCTTTGTCGGGCCCTCGGGATCGGGAAAGACTACCATATGCGAGCTTATCGCCAGATTCTTTGATGTTAAGGAAGGCGAAATATGTATAGGCGGTGTGAACATAAAGGATATAGATCAGAACAGGCTGATGGAAATGATATCGTTTGTATTTCAG
The DNA here is from genome assembly GCA_024691015.1 of Lachnospiraceae bacterium. Lineage (GTDB taxonomy): Bacteria > Bacillota > Clostridia > Lachnospirales > Lachnospiraceae > NK4A144. The sequence continues at coordinate 3,352 of JAILOD010000236.1, read as the reverse complement.
GACAGCAGGCTGCTTAAAACATCGATACTTGAAAATGTACGCCTTTCAAAACCGAATGCATCTGAAGAAGAGGTTATGAATGCACTAAAAAAGGCTCAGTGTCTTGATATTCTCGAAAAGCTTCCAAAAGGGATCCACACAGTGATCGGAGAAAAGGGAACCTATCTTTCAGGTGGGGAACAGCAGCGTATTGCGATAGCACGTGCTGTCTTAAAGGATGCGCCCATTCTTATTCTGGACGAGGCTACGGCCTTTGCGGATCCGGATAATGAAGCAAGAGTCCAGGAGGCGTTTTATGAGATGTCCAAGGGGAAGACCATGATCATGATCGCACATCGTTTAAGCACGGTGACGGGTGCAGACAGGATATATGTTATGGATAAGGGAAGCATTTGTGAAGAGGGCTCTCACAAAGAGCTTATGAAACAGGACGGTCTTTACAGAAGGATGTACAGCGAATATACAAGAAGTATTGAATGGAAGGTAGGTGCGTGAATATGATAGAAAAGCTTCAGCATAAATATGCTCTTTCACATCAGGGAGCGGTGGATATGATAAAAGCCTTTATAAGCGTTACCGTTACCAATATCGTGATGATGATGTCGGCGGGCCTTCTTTATAATCTTATAAATGACCTGTTAAACGGCGGTCTTAAAAAAGAAAGATTTTTATTTTTTGCAGGAGGAAGTATTGTTGTTCTTATTCTGATCGCCGTTACAAATTATATTCAATATAATGCCACCTTTCTTACAACCTATAAAGAAAGCGGAGTCAGGCGTACAAAGCTTGCGGAGACCTTAAGGAAGCTCCCACTGGCTTATTTTGGAAAAAAGAATATAGCAGACCTTACCACGAATATAATGGGAGACTGTGCACAGATAGAGACGGCATCCAGCCATTGGATACCTGAACTGATCGGGGCGGTGATCTCAACCACTCTGGTAGGAATAAGTCTCTTTCTTTTCTTTGACTGGAGAATGGTGCTTTCGTCCTTCTGGGTAATTCCCGTGGCCTTTGTGATCATTATTTCCTGTTCTGGAGCAGAAAAAAGAACAGTGAAAAAGCTTTCGGGAATAAAGCTGGACCTGTCTGATTCTGTTCAGGAATGTCTGGAATCGATAAGGGATCTTCGGGCAAACAATGCACAGGACAGATATATGCAAAAGCTTGAAAAAAAGATCAAAAGGGTGGAAGATGAGGCACTCTTTTCGGAATTGAATATGGCGGTTTACGTGAACTCGGCAGCAATCATTTTAAAGATGGGAATTGGCACTACCGCACTTGTCGGAGGAATATTATTTGTAAACAGGGAGATCTCATTGCTTACATTTTTCATGTTTCTTATGGTGGTTTCAAGGCTTTACGACCCAATGCAGATAACCCTGCAGAATTTTGCGGCTATCATAGCAACAGGTGTGCAGTGCGAAAGACTGGATGAGGTGCTGTCGTATAAAAGACAGGAGGGGAAGACTGAGCTTACCAATAAAGGCTATGATATTTGTTTTGATCATGTCGGATTTTCCTATGACGACGGACAAAGTGTGCTGTCGGATGTGAGCTTTACCGCAAAACAGAATGAGGTTACCGCTCTTATAGGACCGTCGGGAGGTGGTAAGACAACGGTTTCAAGACTTGCCGCAAGGTTTTTTGATATTGATAAGGGTAGGATCACTCTGGGTGGAATGGATGTTAATAAAACCGACCCCGAAACCTTGCTTTCTGATTATTCGATAGTGTTTCAGGATGTTACATTATTTAACAATACCGTAATGGAGAATATACGTATCGGAAAGAAAAATGCTACGGACGAAGAGGTAAAAGAAGCCGCAAGAAAAGCAAATTGCGAAGAGTTTGTGGAACGTCTTCCGGATAAATATGATACGAATATCGGAGAGAACGGAAGTGAGCTTTCCGGTGGTGAGAGACAGAGAATATCCATAGCACGCGCTTTTCTTAAGGATGCTCCCGTGATACTTCTTGATGAGGCTACGGCTTCGCTTGACGCAGAAAACGAAACCGTCATTCAGGAGGCATTGTCAAAGCTCATAAAGAATAAGACCGTACTCATTATCGCACACAGAATGAGGACGATCGCAAATGCAGACCATATAGTAGTATTAAAAGACGGGAAGGTGGCCGAAGAAGGAACTCCGGCAGAACTTTCGGCTCTTGACGGAATATATGCTTCAATGGTGAAAACACAGACACTTGCGGCAAACTGGAGTATGTAACTGCAGTTTCGGCCTCTTTTTATCCAGGCGCCGGATACGAAATAAGGCAGGAATATTAAAATCCGGTTTGTTGTGGTATTATTTTTATATAATTACTTAGCTTAGCGGCAGGGAGCTTCGAATAAATATACAGGGAGCAGTTTTAAACAGGTAAGTTAAGATAGGAGGGTACCAAATGGATAAAGAGAACAAAAAGTTGAATGCAGACGACTTAGAAGGTGTAAGCGGCGGATCGGGATGGTATATGACTGTCAACATACCGAATAAATATCTGACTTTGAGGCCGCAGCCGTATTATGATCAATATCATGAGCTGGCTCAACTTTATCCGGGGTATCAGTTATTTACCTATGGAGAGATCACAAACGGAACCGATGCTCAAGGGAATAAGTGCGTATACAGAAAAGTCTGCTACAACGGTATCTGGGGCTGGGTTGATGCGCGTTATATTTATTGAGTGGTATACAGCGGAAAGGTATCAGTTATAAAATATTTAAATAATAAAGGGTCAGGGATTAAAACATATCCCTGATCCTTTTTTATATTGCAGAGTCACCATGAGTAAAATTTGCCGGATTAAGCCGACCGGCGGCTCGCAGACGAGTAAGGCACGATCACAGCTTCCCTGACCGGTTTATTTCGGCCATGTTCTTGTATCAGCATTAAACCCTTTCTGGAATTCATCCTTTTGCGCATTGTAATTCTTACTGAGATTTACACCACCGGATGCCATATCAAGATCTTCATCGGATAGAATGATACCGACATTCTTGGCGCTTTTTTTGGTTTCATTGAGGATCTCCTTTACCTTCTCTTCGGATCCCGCATTTTCAAGTTTCCCCTTCAGTTCATTTGTAAAATTCATTGTCATACCTCCTTATATTTTTCGGGTATCCGGGATTAATATGGATTGACTGTTCATATCTTATTTATATACTATTACAACATAACCATCTAAGGTCAAGTCAATTATATTTGGAGAAAAACAAAAAAGGAAAGCTTTTAAGGCAGATGGCATTTTGCACATCGTCAAGGGTGTTTTTTCGGGGGCAAAGAGCGTTGCAATTCATCGGCCCGGCAGCCACTGAATTGAAAAATACTCCGTTTTAGGAGGATGAGCT
>JAILOD010000199.1 GCA_024691015.1 Lachnospiraceae bacterium | reverse complement strand
GACACATATTCTTAATTTTGACGAGGATCTTTACGGAGAAAATATTCGTGTAGATATCCTAAATTTTGAACGTCCGGAACAGAAATTTGGGGATATTGAATCATTGAAAAAGCAGATGAATTTTGATAAGCTAAAGGCAGTATCGTTTTTTGAAGGTTATTCATCTAATTGACAGGAGAGATTAAATTGATAGTTTCAGTTTTGTTGCCGATGGTGGGAGGCTTAGGCCTTTTCCTTTACGGCATGAGACTCATGGGAGACAGTATAGAAAGAGCAGCCGGAGCAAAGCTCAGAGGTATTCTTGAAAAGATTACCTCCAACAAAGTTGTGGGAATGCTTCTCGGTGTCATATTTACGGCTGCTATCCAGTCGTCAAGCGCCTGTACGGTGCTTGTCGTATCCTTTGTTAATTCCGGGCTGATGACGCTTTACCAGGCAGCCGGAGTTATCCTTGGTGCAAACATCGGTACCACGGTCACCTCGCAGCTGGTTTCTTTTAACTTATCGGAGATCGCACCGGTGTTCCTCATTGTCGGCGTTCTCTTTTCAATGTTTTCAAAAAACCAGACAGTCAGAAAGATAGCCGATATAATCACCGGTTTTGGTGTCCTGTTTTTAGGTCTTTCCCAGATGAGCTCATCCATGTCCGTTATGAAGGATGTGGCCATTGTTAAAGACACATTGGCATCTCTTACAAATCCCGTATTTGCGATCATTGTCGGAACCGTTCTCACGGCAATAATCCAAAGCTCATCCGTTACGGTATCCATCCTTCTTCTTATGGTTAATCAGGGGCTCATCGGTATCCCCATTTCCCTGTATGTTATCCTGGGTTGTAATATCGGTGCCTGCGCATCGGCCATGCTTGCCGGTATCGCCGGAAACAAGGATGCGAAGAGAGCTGCCCTTATACACCTTGTATTTAATATCTGGGGAACCATTTACATGTATATAATCCTGACCTTCGGTATGGCGCAGATAGTCGCCCTTCTCGAAGCCATAAGCGAAAACCCCGGACGAATGATAGCTAATGCTCATACACTGTTTAAGGTATTCCAGGTTGCGGTTCTTCTTCCCTGTACCGGAATAATCGTAAAGATCACCTATCTTCTGGTTCCCGGAGAGGACGAAGGCGTCAACTACCGTTCAAAATTCCAGCTTCAGTATATCGGGACAAAGGTTATATTTTCACCCGCTACGGCTGTTGTAGATGCCATTAAGGAGCTTGAACGTATGGCTTCTCTGGCAAGCGAAAACATAAACCGCGCCATGAATGCTCTTATAACACTCGATGAAGAGGATATAGAGGAAGTATATGAGGTTGAGAAGAATATCAACTTCTTAAATCACGAAATCACAAATTATCTCGTAAAAATAAACCAGCTCAACCTTCCCGTGGATGATGTCAGACAGATAGGTGCGCTTTTCCATGTGGCAAATGATATAGAACGCATAGGCGATCATGCCGAAAACGTTGCCGATTCGGCAAAGCTCCGTAAGGAAAAGGGGGTAACCTTCTCATCTGATGCACAGCGTGAAATGGGAGAGTTACTGGATATGGTAAACAATCTTATCCAATATGCCATAGAGATATTCTCCACAGACAATGATAAGCATATGGGCGATGTGGAAGATCTCGAAGAAAAGATCGACAAAAAGGAAAGAGAATTACAGGATAAACACATTGAAAGGCTTCAGCGGAATGAATGTACTCCCGAGGCCGGTATGATCTTCTCCGATGTTATCTCAGGTCTTGAGAGAGTGGCGGATCATGCTACAAACCTTGCTTTTGCGATCAGAGATTCGGAACTTGAAGACAAGAGAGTAAAACAGGTGGTCAACAGATAATGAGAAAATATAAATACCTGACAACATTAGCTTTGACTGTATTGCTTATAGCGATGAGCGTTAATACGGTTTTTGCGGGCGACCTGTTTCTTATCGAGGCAGGTGCCGGTGCGATCATGGCCGGAGTTGATTCCTATAAAAAAACCGTTACTACAGTAAGCGAAGTGGAGCCTACAGTTACAGCGGCTGAAACGGCGAGCTCTGATGCTGTGGAAGAGATTGAGATTGCTATTAACAATTATACGGATGAAGAGCTGAACGCCGAGGCCGAGGCTTTGCTTGAATCTCTTGGTATGTCCATGGAGGTCGGAGCTGCTTCAACCGGAACACATAATCCGAAGCTTGCGGATCTTGATCTTACAGCGGGAGTCGATTCCTCAAAGAATGAGGTAATGGGCACGGACAGTATTTCGGAGCTCGATTTCGACGGAGACGGGCTTATCGCAGGTTATTCAAATCTGGGTATTGCAGAGGTTGAAAATCACTTAAATGTACGTCAGGGGCCGGGCGAGGATTACGACCTTGTAGGTAAGATGACAAAGCATGCGGGCTGCGAGATCATAGATGTCAGCGGAAACTGGACTCATATCAAGTCCGGTAAGGTAGACGGATATGTTAAAAACGAGTATCTGATAATGGGGTCCGCGGCCATTGAAGCTGCTAAAAAATATGAGAAGCTGATGGCCGAGGTTACGACAACAACCCTTTTTGTCAGAGAAAAACCCACCCAGGATTCAATCTGTCTTACAATGGTTCCCATAGGAGAAGAGCTCGAAGTTATTGAAGGCACCGATAAGGATGAATGGGTAAAGATCGTTATCGATGAAGATGAAGGATATGTAAGCACCCAGTATGTTAAGATTTCCGAACAGCTCGATAAGGCCGTTACAATGAAGGAACTCCGCTACGGTCAGGGTGTATCGGATGTCAGGGTTAATCTGGTTAATTACTCCAAGCAGTTCCTGGGTAATCCTTATGTATGGGGCGGAACCTCACTTACAAAGGGCTGCGACTGCTCGGGTTATGTTCAGCAGATATTTAAGAAATACGGTTATTCACTGCCTCGTACCTCAAGACAGCAGGTTAACTGCGGAAGCAAGATAAAGGCAAGTGAGGCAAGGCCCGGTGATCTGTTCTTCTATTCGAAGGCAGGACGCATTAACCACGTTGCCATCTATATCGGAAACGGCCAGGTTATAAATGCTTCCAACCCGAGGTCCGGTATCAAGATAAGCAATGCATACTACCGTACACCGGCAGCAGTAAGAAGAATTATTAAAGATTAAAAAGTTTAGCTTGACGTAGCTTACCTTCGGTATTATAATCAGGCAGTACGTGCCTTTACCCGGTCGAGACGTGTTCCTTGCACGGCGGCTTAGTAAACGGCTTATAAACAATATTTCAAGGAGGATTTAAAATGATCACAACAGAAAAGAAAGCAGAGCTCGTTAAGGCTTACGGACGCACAGAAGGTGACACAGGTTCACCCGAGGTTCAGGTAGCCATCCTTACAGAGAGGATCAGAGAGCTCACAGAGCACTTAAAGGTTAATCAGCACGACCACCATTCAAGAAGAGGTCTTTTAAAGATGGTAGGTAAAAGAAGAGGTCTTCTTCAGTACCTCAAGAAAAAGGATATTGAAAGATATCGTGCGATAATCGAAAAGCTTGGAATCAGAAAGTAATCATACTTTAGGCGGAGACAGGTGTTTCCGCCTTTTTATGATATAGTGAAACTTTTCTTCGGTAAAACCGGAGAGATTTAAATATTTTAGTTGCATTCCGCAACAGAAGGAGAAGAAGATGGCAGAATACAAAACATTTTCAATGCAGATCGGAGGAAAGACACTTTCTATAGATATAGGGAGAGTCGCAGCACAGGCTAACGGAGCAGCTCTTATGCATTACGGGGACACAACGGTTCTCTGTACTGCAACCGCTTCGAAAGAGCCCAGAGAGGGAATCGATTTCTTCCCCCTGTCGGTAGAATTCGAAGAAAAATTCTATTCGGTAGGAAAGATGCCCGGAGGATTCAACAAGAGAGAGGGAAAGGCTTCTGAAAACGCCATCCTTACATCCCGTGTTATCGATCGTCCCATGAGACCCCTTTTCCCTAAGGATTATCGTAACGATGTTACACTTGATGCTCTTGTAATGGCAGTTGATCCCGAGTGCAGACCGGAGATCACGGGTATGCTCGGCTGTGCGCTTGCTACCACCATTTCGGATATTCCCTTTGATGGTCCCTGCGCAATGACTCAGATGGGTCTTGTAAACGGAGAATTTGTTGTAAACCCTTCACAGAAGGAATGGGATGAGGGTGATATGCAGCTGACCGTTGCATCCGTAGGACAGAAGGTTATCATGATCGAGGCAGGTGCCAACGAGATCACGGATGAAAAGATGATCGAGGCTATCTATAAGTGTCATGACATCAACCTTGAGATCATTGAATTCTTCAAGAAGATCCAGGCTGAGGTTGGAAAACCCAAGAGCGAATATGTAAGTGCAGCTATTCCCGAGGCACTTTTTGCAAAGATAAAAGAGATCGTTCCTCCCGAAGAGATGGAGAAGGCTGTATTTAACGATGACAAGCAGGCAAGAGAGGCAGCTGTTGATGCAGTCAAGGCACGTGTCGCTGAAGCACTTGCAGATAACGAAGAATGGTCACCTCTTGTAGGCGAGGCTGTTTACCAGTATCAGAAGAAGACCGTAAGAAAGATGATCTTAAAGGATCACAAGCGTCCCGACGGAAGAGAGATCAAGCAGATCAGACCGCTCGCGGCAGAAGTTGACATCATCCCCAGAGTTCATGGCTCTGCAATGTTCACCAGAGGACAGACACAGATCTGTGACGTTATAACCCTTGCACCTCTTTCAGAGAAGCAGAAGGTTGACGGTCTCGATGACAATATCACAGAGAAGAGATATATTCACCAGTATAACTTCCCTTCATATTCCGTTGGTGAGACAAAGGTTTCAAGAGGCCCCGGAAGGCGTGAGATCGGTCACGGAGCTCTTGCTGAGAAGGCTCTTGTTCCCGTGCTTCCCTCAGAGGATGAGTTCCCTTATGCGATCCGTGCGGTTTCCGAGACATTTGAATCAAACGGCTCCACATCACAGGCTTCTATCTGTGCGTCCTGTATGGCTCTTATGGCTGCAGGTGTTCCTCTTAAGAAGCAGGTTGCAGGTATTTCCTGCGGACTTGTTACCGGAGATACGGACGATGATTATATTGTTCTTACCGATATTCAGGGTCTTGAGGATTTCTTCGGAGATATGGACTTTAAGGTAGCAGGTACTCACGACGGTATCACCGCTATCCAGATGGATATCAAGATCCACGGTCTTACTCGTCCCATCGTTGAGCAGGCTATAAGACAGTGCCACGAGGCAAGAGAATACATCATGAACGAGGTAATGACTCCTGCTATTGCCGAGCCTCGTCCCACAGTCGGCAAGTATGCTCCCAAGATCATCCAGACAAGGATCGATCCCGAGAAGATCGGTGATGTTGTCGGTCAGCGCGGAAAGACCATCAACGAGATCATTTCACGTACAGGCGTTAAGATCGATATTAACGATGACGGTGCTGTCAGCGTATGCGGTACGGAAGATGAGGCAATGCAGAACGCACTCGATATGATCAACATGATCGTTTCCGACTTCAAGGAAGGCGAGCTCTATGAGGGTAATGTCGTTTCCATCAAGGAGTTTGGTGCATTTATCGAGTTTGCTCCCGGTAAGGAAGGCATGGTTCATATTTCAAAGATCGCAGACAGAAGGATAAATCGTGTCGAGGATGTGCTTACTTTGGGCGATCACGTTAAGGTTCGCTGTCTGGGTAAGGACAAGATGGGAAGGATATCTTTCTCGATCAAGGATGCAAAATAATCATTGCCAAGGCCAGGGTCGGGCACTCGCTTTTCAGGCTACGTGCCAATACACCGGGCAGAGTGCAAAATAAAGTAGTGTGACATTTTTGTGACAACAGTAGTGGTAGAATGGTTTAACCCAGTTAAGAATAATGCATTAACCCCAAGGTGCATTATTTTGGGCAGGAGTGGCATCTGTTCCCCTACACAGCCACTCCTATTTAAAATAATTACGGAAATTAAAGTAATTTCGGGCGGCCGGTTCTCGGCCGCCTTTTCATGTATAATCTTTTCACATTAAATTCACATTTGCAGAATATATTAAGTCGGATTACATGAGATAAAAAATGTGTTTGGGAGGAAGCTATGCTGGAAGTTAAGGAACTGACAAAGAAATACGGGAACAACAAAGCCATAGACAAGCTGACCTTTACCATTGAAGAAGGACAGATCTACGGCTTTCTGGGACCTAACGGTGCAGGAAAATCGACGACAATGAATATCATATCGGGATATCTGGCTTCAAGCTCGGGAAGTGTTACTATAAACGGGTTTGATATTTTAAAGGATGCGGGAAAGGCTAAATCACAGATCGGATATCTTCCGGAGATACCGCCTGTGTATCCGGATATGACGGTAAGGGAATACCTTGTTTTTGCCGCAGAATTAAAAAAGCTGAAGAAGGCCGAGATAAAAACACAGGTCGAAGAAATAATGGAAAACTTAGGGCTTAAAGATGTGTCGGAAAGACTCATTAAAAATCTTTCAAAGGGGTACAGGCAGAGGACAGGCCTTGCACAGGCCATCATCGGCTATCCGCCGATAATCATACTGGATGAACCCACTGTCGGTTTGGATCCTCTGCAGATAATCGAGATAAGGGCGCTTATAAAGAAACTCGGAGAGAAGCATACCGTGATCTTAAGCTCGCATATTCTGCAGGAAATAAGTGCCGTTTGCGATCATATAATGATAATCTCGCACGGGCGGCTGGTGGGGCAGGGGACCCCGGAGGAACTCGAAAAATCCGTTAAGGGTGAGAATGATACCTTTATTACGGTGAAATCTGACGGAGAAAGAGTCTGTGATCTTCTTAAGAATATAAAAGGTGTTACCGAAGCAGAGCTAACGGCAGGAGAAAACGATGAGTTCTCAATTCACGTTAAGAGTGATAACGGTGAGGATGTGAGAGAGGAAATCTTTACGACTCTTAAAAACTCAGGGGTCTGTGTGCTTGAAATGCATACGAGACAGATGAAGCTGGAGGATGTTTATCTTAAGCTTACAAGTGATGAGTATCTGGAGGAGCTTGACAGACAGGATGCCGCAGACGCGACTGAAAAGGATGCTGCTGTTCAGGATGATATGACTGAAAACAAACCTGAAAAGGATCCGGATGAAGCTGTAAATAAAGAGGAGTCCGGGCTCGTAAAGGATGAGGATACAAATCTTGATAAGGAGGTAGACGAATAATGTTTGCGGTGTTAAAAAAAGAATTAAGAAGTTATCTTTATTCGGTTACCGGCTGTCTGTTTGTTGCCATAAATCTTCTGGTGTTAGGCCTCTATTTTCTTGCCAACAATCTTCTCGGAATGAGTGCTTCCACGGCCGGAGTTATGGCCAATGTTGTTTTTGTACTTCTTATAATGGTTCCCATTCTTACGATGAGGATCCTGTCCGAGGAGAAGCATTTAAAAACGGATCAGCTCCTGTTTACCTCCCCGGTATCGGTGTTTAAGATCATTCTGGGCAAATACCTGTCTCTTCTGGTGATCTTCATGCTGCCGGTTATCGTTTCCTGTGTTTTCCCGCTTATCGTCAATAATTACGGTGAAGCGTCGATGGGAGAATCCTATGTTTCGATCCTGGCGTATTTCCTGTTCGGAGCAGCGTGCCTTTCTGTCGGGCTTTTCATTTCATCACTTACAGAGAGCCAGGTGATAGCAGCGGTGCTGACCTTTATCGCACTGTTCTTAACATACCTTATGAGCGGGATCATCTCCATATTGACCTCCGGCGGAAATAAGGTGGCTGAGATCCTTACAGTTTTCGATTTCAACAGTCGTCTTAACAATATGATGAAGGGAATCTTAGACATTAAGGATGTGGTATATTATCTTAGTGTGATCGTTGTCATGCTTTTCTTTACGGTTCAGTCCGTGCTGAAACGCAGATACACGGTTTCGAGAAAAACACTGAGTCTTACCGTTTTCAGTAACAGCCTTATCGTGGTTGTTGTGGCAGCTGCGGTTATCGGTAATTTCTTCCTGAATAAGCTTCCTTCTGCGATGACGGAATATGATGTTACAAGGGACGCTCTGTATACCCTGACGGATGAATCAAGAGCCTTCTTGAATGATCTGACCGATGATATAACCATCTATGTTGCGGGAACAAAGGAGTTACTTGAGAATTACGATTATAAAGAGGTTGTGCAGACACTGGATCAGTATGCGGCATTATCTCCGCATATAAAGGTTGTGTATAAGGATCCGTCCACCGATCCGGATTTTCTCTCAACACTAACAGATGAAGAGCTTTCGGTGGGGTCTGTTGTTGTAACTGCCGGTGACAGAAAAAAGACGGTGCAGATAAGAGACCTCTACGAATCTACAATGGATTATCAGACCTATTCCCAGATAAAAACGGGATATGACGGAGAAGGTCAGATCACAAGCGCGATCCTCTATGTTACTACGGATGATCTTCCGAAGCTTTATGTGATAACCGGCCATTCGGAGCTTACTATAGATACATTCACACGGTTAAATAAGGCCGTTTCGAAATTGAATATCGAAACCGAGGAGCTGAATCTTATGAATGTGGAAGAGGTCCCTGAGGATGCTTCCGCCGTTATGATCCTCGACCCTCAGACTGACTATACGGATGATGATGTGAAAAAGCTCGAAAGCTATCTGTCTTCGGGCGGAGATGCGATCGTTTCTCTCGGCTATAACGAAGAAGGAACGCCGAAGCTGGATAAGGTCTTTGCAGAATACGGTGTAACACATGAGAATGTGCTGGTCATAGAGGGTGATGAACAGTATATGTACCAGTCACCGCTGTATCTTTTGCCGGAGGTTGATAGCAGCGTGATCACCGAAAAGATAAAGGGTTCAAAGCTGCTCTGTCTTGTTCCTCAGGCATCCGCATTTAAGGTGGATGAAACAAAGCTTGAAGCGGGAGAGATTGAACAGGCCCTTGTAACAAGTAAACGATCCTTTGCAAAGAAGGAATTAAACAAGGATACAACAGGTCAGAAGGAAGCGGGAGATGAAACCGGACCCTTCACAGTGGCGGCTTACATTAATACCGGTGAGGATACAAACAGGACGAAGATCGCACTCTTTTCAGCTGTCTCGCTATTTGATGACGTGGTTGACCAGACTGTAGGCGGAGCAAATGTAACGCTCGTAAGCAGTGCTCTGAGTGATATGGTAGACTTTAAAATAGATTCGGCAATACCGGCAAAGAGCTTTACTCAGAGCAATATCACGATTCCTTACGGAACGGCTCTTCTTATCGGGCTTGTGTTTATCATAATAATACCTTTGTTTGTGCTTATCGCAGGTATTCTTCTCTGGTACAGAAGACGCAGAAGATAAACGCTTGACTATTGAAGGAATAAATGATAAGTTTCAAGGAAATCTTAAAATACAAAGGAATAATAAAATGGCAAAGATCAGAACCAGATTTGCACCTTCACCTACGGGAAGGATGCATGTCGGAAATTTAAGAACAGCACTTTACGCCTATCTGATAACCAGACATGAAAAGGGTGATTTTATCTTAAGAATAGAAGACACCGATCAGGAAAGAGAGGTAGAAGGTGCCGTAGATATCATTAAACGGACACTTGCTACTGCAGGGCTCGATTATGACGAGTCTCCGGAGCTCGGCGGGCCTGTGGGACCCTACGTACAGTCGGAACGTGTTAAGAGCGGCCTTTACATGAAATATGCAAAAGAGCTTATCGATAAAGGGGAAGCATATTACT